>JACCTK010000054.1 GCA_013812465.1 Actinomycetota bacterium | reverse complement strand
GCCGAAGCCTCTACCCGGTTGGGGCAAGGGGAGCTCGCCGCCCGCGTGCCCGAGGAAGGACCCACGGAGCTCCGCGTGCTCGCGAGCTCCTTCAACCAGATGGCGGCTGACCTCGCGGAGAGCATCGAGGCCCAGCAGGAGTTCGTGGCAAACGCGTCTCACCAGCTGCGAACGCCGCTCACCGGCTTGCGTCTGCGACTCGAGGCGATCGAGAACGAAGGAGGCCTAGCGGGAGAGCAAGCTGCGAAAGCCGAAGGCGATCTCGACCGCTTGGCCGCCCTCGTGGACGGCTTGCTCACGTTGGCGCGGACCACGGCATCCGACTCGACCGCAGGCCCAGTCGATCTCGGCGTGTTGGCCCGCGAGGCCGTTGGCAGATGGCACGAGGGCGCGACCGCCGCGGGCAAGCGACTCGAGCTCGACGCCCGGGGAGATCCCCAGGTGTGGGCGAACCGGGAGGACATCGCCCATGTGCTGGACAATCTGATCGACAACGCGCTCCGGTACTCCCTTCCCGGCGCCGAGGTGCGGGTGGAGACGGACGAGCGAGACGGAAGGGCGTATCTCGCCGTCGCCGACACCGGTCCGGGCATCTCACCGGAGGACAGGTCGCGTGTGTTCGAGCGCTTCTACCGCGGCGCCAGCGGTCGACGGGCTGGTCGCGGTACCGGTCTTGGCCTCGCCATCGTCGAAGAGCACGTGCGGCGCTGGGGCGGCGAGACCAGGCTCGTCGACGGGCCGGGCGCCAGGGTGGAGGCGGGCTTTCCGCGGCTAAGAACTCGAATCAAAATGAAGCCTTGAGCCGCCGGAACGACCCGTGCGGCGCGCTGCGGTCCTCAGTCGCCCCGATATGCCTCACATCGGGGCTCCCTGCGTCCTGCATCGCACTCGCCGGGGCCGCCCCGGCGACGAAGCGTCATTCTGATTCGAGTTCTAATTGCCGAACGTTGACCAAACGCTTGCCGAGATCTGGGAAGGAGATTGCTAGCTTGGGCTCTCGTGCGCCGCGCCGGTCTACTCGCTCTCGTTCTCGTCGGCCTCGCGTTCCCCGCGGGACTGGGGCTCGCCGTGTACATCGCCTCCGGAAGCTCCCTGGTGCCCCCCGCCGTGAGCTCGCGGGTGCCGACCGGGGAGATCGCGCGGCCGAGCGTCCCCCCTGTCACGACCTCGACCGACGACGAGACCACCACCGTGGAGACCACCACCGACGAGACCGCCACGACCGACGAGACCACCGCGACCGACGAGACCACCGCGACGGACGACGAATCCGAGTCCGGCCGAGGCCGTGGGCGCGGTCGGGGGCGTGGGCGCTCGGGAGACGACTAGGCGCCTAGACCATTGAGATGCCCGAAGGGGACAGCATCCATCGTGCCGCTCTTCGCCTGCAGGGTCTGGTCGGGGAGCGCGTCCAAGTCGAGACACCTCACCCCCGTGCCGCGGCGCTGAACCTCGCCCCCAGGCTCGACGGCAAGCGACTGGAGCGCGTCGAGGCGGTTGGCAAGAACCTGCTCCTCCACTTCGAGGGCGGGGTCACGCTTCGCAGCCATCTTCGGATGAAAGGGCGCTGGCGGGTTCGCCCCCGAGGGGAGGTCATGCGCGGAGCGCCGTGGCTGATCCTGCGCTCGGCCGAGCTCGAGGCCTCGCAATGGAACGGGCCGGTCCTCGAGTTGCGCGGCGATGTCGTTCGACGGCTCGGGCCCGACATCCTCGAGCGCCCGCCGGACCTCGAGGGGATGATCGCCCGCCTTCGGCGCGCCGCCGAGCTGCCACTTGCCGAGGCGCTTCAGCGGCAGCAGCTCGTGGCGGGAATCGGGAACATGTGGGCCGCCGAGGCGCTCTGGGAGAGCCGGCTCTCTCCCTGGCTCGCTGTGCGGAGCCTCTCCGACGAGGAGCTCGCCTCGATCCTGGACGCGGCGCACCGCATGATGTCCGCTGCGCTCGTCAGCGCACGTCCGCCTCGACGGGTCTACCGGCGCGCTGGACGTCCCTGCCGACGGTGCGGGACGCCGATCCGCTCGCAGGGACAGGGTGAGGCAAATCGCAGGGCGTACTGGTGTCCGACCTGCCAGGCGATCTCGTCCCCGTAGGGCCAGTCGCAGGGACCCGGGTAGCCGGTCTCGTGGCAGCGCCCGCTCGCGTATGGAAGCAACCAGGATCGGGCACTGACACGGCCGAGAAAGTACGTACCCTGAGTCGATGGAGACGGCGACGACCGAGAGCCGGCCGCCGACCCGTTCCCTCGTGCTGAGGCGAGCGCACGCGTTGCCTGTGGCCGGACGGCTCGCCTCTCTCCTGCCGGGTCTGGTCGCCGCGCTCGTCGTCGCGGGCCTCGGCATCGCAGACGGGGGGTACTTCGCGACGGCGTGGGGGCCGGCGACGCTCGTCTTCCTCGTCGCGGCGGCCCTGGCGCTGCTCGTGCAACTGACGCCGAACCTCGGGCTTCGCTCGCTCGCGATCCCCGCTCTGCTCGGTCTGCTCGTCCTGTGGATCCTCGCGTCCTCGGCCTGGGGCTCGCCGAGCGAGGCGGTTCCGGAGGCCGAACGCACGTTGGTCTACTTCTCCGCAGCGCTGGCCCTCGCGCTGGTCCTGCGGCGCGGAGCCACCACCGGGCTCCTGATCGGGCTCTGGGCAGGAAGCACAGCTGTCTGCCTGTACGCGCTGGCAACGCGGCTGTTTCCAGAGCAGCTTGCGGTGTTCGACCCGATCGCCGGCTATCGGCTGTCCGAGCCCATCGGGTACTGGAATGCCCTTGGCCTGCTCGCGGCGCTCGGGGCGCTTCTCTCCTTCGGACTAGCCGCAAGAGCCGAATCCCTGATCGTGAGGCTCTTTGCAGCCGCCACCGTCGTTCCACTTGCGCTCACCTGCTACTTCACGTTCAGCCGCGGCGCCTGGCTAGCGTTGGCCGCGGGACTGGTCGTCGCGGTTCTGCTCGATCCTCGTCGGCTGCAGCTGGGGCTCACCCTCATCACCGTCGGGTTATGGCCTGCGCTTGCCGTTTTGCTGGCGTCGAGCTCAGGCCCGCTGACGGAGAGCGGTAGCCATACGCTGGCGGCCGCTGCGAGGGACGGACGCGCTCTAGCGGTCGTTGGCGTGGGGCTGGCGCTCTTCGCCGCAGGCACGGTGGCGCTCATCGCCGGGCTCGAGCCGCGGACACGGATCGCACCGGCCACACACCGGGCCGGCAGCGTCGTCCTTGTTGCCGGCGTCGTCGGGGTGATTCTCGCAGGGATGCTCGCCCTAGGTGGGCCTTTGGCCATTGCGAGGTCATTCAACGCGGATTCGGCGGAGGTACAGTCGGACTACCTTGAGTTGAATGACCGTCTCTTCAACTTGTCCGGAACCGGTCGCGTGGCGCAGTGGCGTATCGCCCTTGACGCATCATCCGAGCACCCCGTCTTGGGCTTCGGGGCGGGAAGCTATGAGCGCTACTGGCTGGAGCATCGAGACACCCAGGGATCGGTTCGAGACGCACACAATCTGTACTTGGAGCTGCTCTCAGAGCTCGGGCCGGTAGGCCCCGCGCTGATGCTGGCGCTCTTCGGTTTCACGCTCGTTATTGCTGTGCGTCAGCGCCACCGGCCTCTAGTCCCGATCGCCGCCGCAGTTCTCGTCGCCTATATGGCTCATGCAGGTATCGACTGGGACTGGGAGTTCCCTGTCCTCACGCTCGTCGCCCTCGGTTGCGCCGCAGTTATCGTCGCGGAGGGGGCTGAACGAGTACGTCAACCGGCTCGCTGGACTCGCATCGTCCTTCTCGCCGCGGTTGTGGCCGTTGCTCCGATTGTGGCAGTGACGACGTTCGGGAACCGTGCGCAGGCCGCCTCGGCTGAGGCATTCGACGATGGGGACCTGGAACGTGCAGCGAGGGAGGCGGAGAGAGCGGAGCGCTTGACCCCGTGGTCCGTCGAGCCGCTGGTATTGCTCGGTCGCGCGCAGGCAGCTGGCGGC
>JACCTK010000012.1 GCA_013812465.1 Actinomycetota bacterium | reverse complement strand
TCGTGACGGTTCTGGCCGCGAAGCCAGATGGCGAGCATCGTTGCCCCGAGTCGACCCACCGAGGAGGAGCCCAACAGCCATCAGGCAAGGACACCCTCGTCGGAGACAACGAACGCGATCCAGAGGCTCGGATCGCGCTGACTGCACCCGGAACTATCCTCTGGAGTTGGGTCCGCCTGCGACTCGGCAAGTCGGCAAGTCGGCAAGTCGGCAAACCGGCAAACCGGCAAACCGGCAAACACGTTACGCGTCGTTACGATGGAATGGTCGGCGTGTATAGAACGTCAGCGGAAGCTGAGGATTCAGCCGCCAGAACGCCTCACGCGGGTGAGAAGGATAAAATCCCTGTAAAGAAGCTTTTTTAGCCCCCGTAGCTCAGTGGATAGAGCAGCGGTTTCCTAAACCGCGTGCGCTGGTTCGATTCCGGCCGGGGGCATGCGCCTGTTCAAGCCAAAGTCCCTGCTCAGCGGGGACAACGCCCCGCTTGGCGCCCCTCCTCGTTCACCGCCTGGCACCGCTCGAAACCGCCTGAGAGGGGCGCCGACTGTCGCGCAAGTGTCGCGCAAGCGAGGGGCGCCGTGCGCCGAGCACGGAGCCGTCGCGATCGTCCCGCTTCGCAAGACGCCGACCGTTGAGCGCGGCGACCACCGCTCGGCCGTCGAGCGCGAGTTCGGCATCGGCGTCCGGGGTGTCGCGCGCGTCCAGCTTCACCGCCGACCCGACGATGCTCGACCGCCTTTCGCAGCGCTCGCGAGGGCATGCGCCGTGCCGCTCGCCGCGTAGCCTCAGACTCGCCGGAGACCGTGACCGGGGCGGAAATACACGCCCTTCGCGCGCAACCACCCTTCAATGACGCCAACTCGGCGGGCGTACCCAGCTTCAGTCAGTCGCCCGTCGGAAAGAGCCGCTTCCAGACGGTCAAGCTCGGCGGTGATCTCGTCCGAGAAACGTTCCCCAAGGCAGCGCCATGGGGCTTATCCAGCCGTTTCGCCGACCGTTTCGTCAACCCCTCCTAGGAGATCCCGCCCGTGACCCTTCGCTCCAAGTAGGCATCGAGCAGAGACGCAGCCTCCTCCTCATTCCCGGGCATCAGGTGCCCGTAGCGGTCGAGGGTGATCATCACGCTTGCGTGCCCCATGTAGGTCGACAGGGCCTTCGCGTTGACGCCGGCCGCGATCATCAGCGAGGCGTAGGTGTGCCGGGCGTCGTGGAGGCCGATCGGGTCGAGCTTCTGCTCGCCTAGCTCCTTCTTCGCGTTCGCGGCTTTCCGGGCGTCCCGAGCCCGCCGCCACACGGCTGAGGGCGTGAACGGCCGCTCAGGCGTGGCACCGAAGACAAGACCGGTGTCGGGCCGGCCTGCCCGCATCTTCTGGGCGAGCAGGTACTCACGGAGGACGGCCGGGATCGGAACGGTGCGGCGGCCAGCCGAGCTCTTAGGCTCGATCAGCCCGTCGCGCTCGTCCCAGGAGCGCTCGACGCGAAGCACGTTCGCCACGAGGTCGAAGTCCTCCCACCGGAGCGCCATCAGCTCTCCACGCCGAAGGCCGGCGTAAAAGGCCGTAGCCCACAGCGGTCGATCTTGCTCGGGCAGCGCGGCGAGAATCTCGGCGGCCTCGGCCGGCGATGCGATTCGGTCCCGCTTCCCGCGCACGGCCGGTAGCCGCAGGTTCGAGCAAGGCTGATCGCCACGTCGCCGTCCTCGAGCGCTCTTCGGTAGATCACTCGGAGCGGCATGAGCGCGTTCCGGATCGTCGAGGCGTCGCACCCGCTGGCGAGCATCTTGTCCGCGATCGCCTGGACGTCCCTGCGCGTGATCGCCGAGACGCACGTGCCCGAGCTCCGGGAGAATGCGCAGCCGCAAGGCCGAGTCATAGGAGCGGATCGCCGACGGCTTGTACCGGTCCCCGCTCCGCGTCCTGATCGAGCCGTCGCGGACGCCGAGTAGCCACGCGTCTGCAGATCCCTCTCCATGCTCCCGGACGCGCTGGAGCAGCTCCTGACGGCTTGCCCACGGGATCACGATGCCCTCGCGCCCAGTCGCGACGGTCACCGTGTCGATGCTGCGACGCTCGAGCGGCTCGACGGTCCAGATCGCGTCGAACTTCTCCCGGGCGGGCGAAGCCTCCGGTGTCGGTGAGATCGCCCGGATGCGGAACCGCTGCAACTCGCTGCCGGCGAGGAACTCGTCGCCCGCCTTCCAGGTCGGAATCGCTGTCAGGAACGCGGCAGGATCGGCTGGCTCGTCGTCCTCGAGCAGTAGAAGAAAACGGAAGCCGCTCATCGGCTGGAGTTCATCACGTCGGCCACGACGCGCACGGCGACACGGAGGGCCAGCAGCCCCTCCAGCGCTGGCCCTCGACGTGTCTTCCCGCAGAACGGAGGTGGCCGTTCCGCAAGCGCGATAAACGCGTTCTCCGACGACGCCGAACCCCCGCAAACCCGAGGGCCGCAGGGGTTCGGCGCGAGCCGACAGTCGCGCCTCGCACTCACTCCGGATTGTCGGGCCCCTCCCTCAGAACTTGCTGGCTCCGAGCTCGCGGGCCCACTCGGCGGTCAGCTCGCGTGAGCGTCGAACCAGCTCCCCCGTCTGCCCGAGCGGATTCAGATCGTCGTCGAAGGTGGCCTCGCCGAACGCTTCCGCGAACAACCGCCACCCGACCTCTCTGATCTCGTTCGCGGCCGGTGTGTCCTGACCGCCGTTCAGGAGCGCCAGTCGGCTGTCGAGGTGGTCGAGGAAGGCAGCGGCCTCCATGACCTCGCTGGCCGGCAGGGTGACCGTGATACGTGTCTCGTTGGTGGTCGTCATTGCGGCCTCGCCTCCTTCTCTCGGTCAGCGGCTAGCTCGACCATGAGTCCCGCTGACGATCGGTGATGGCCTGCCAGGGCCTCGAGGCGCTCCGCGAAGCGGAGACGGGTCGCACCGCCGTCGGCGAACGGCTCACCCTCCTCGCTGTAGTCGATGATCTCGAGCGCGACCGGCATCAGCTCCCGGAGGTCGCTCGAGACGTGGGCCATGGACGAGCGAAGCCGCGAATCGAAGACGCCGAGCCGGCCGACCTCTTGCAGCGAAATCGGACGCGGCGTGTCGCGCCCGTCGTCGATCCAGCTCCGACGTGCTCCCTCGAGTTGCAACCTCAGTACGTCGACCTCGTTCACGAGCCAGGACGCCAAGCCCTCGAGGAACTCGTACTGCCCCTCCTCGAAGACGACAGGGGCGGGCGCAGCGGTGGTGGTGGCCACGATGGGCCTCCTCTCTACGTCAAGCCCCCAGGCACGGCGATATCGGCGCCGGCCCAGGGGCCCAGTGCCCAAGCTCAGAGTGCAACGCGCCTTCTGTCGCGCTTTTCGACGTCGAGGCAGACCGTGTCGGGAACGTGCTACCCGTGGTGAGCGTCGAAACCCTCCCAGCGGGCTCGGCGGCGCCTCTTGACGACCTCCCACTAGAGATCGCACGCGACCGGGACGAAGCCTGGCGATGCTTCTACGGTGGCCAGCTTCGCGCCGCAACGATCATGGCTCGCGCAGCGCTACAGCGCGCCGTCCGGAGTCTGGGCGCACAGGGAAAGGGGTTGAAGGCGGAGATCGGTGACCTGGTCGACCGGGGGCTAGTCCCACACGCGATCGCCCCGTTCGCTCGTGAGGTTCGCATCGCTGGGGATGACGCTGCTCACCCGAGTGTGGAGCTTCTCGTTGTCGCAGAGACCTCTCAGCCAAGCACGCTTGGGGATGTAGACGCCGATATCGTGAGGGAGAACCTCGACTTCCTCGACGACTTCCTGCGCGTCACGATTGCGATGCCTGCCCGAGCACAGCATCGTCAGGAGGGGCGGCGGAAGCCGACTCAGGGAGCCTGACTCTTACCGCTTCAGTTAGGGCAGCCGCGATCGTCCTGCGCCGACCGCAGAACCAAGCAATGCGAGCACGAGAAGGCCTCCAGCAGCGAGGTAGCGGTCGCGACTCTCACCGATGTCCGCAGTCCTCCACGCGTCCTCGAGTTGCACCGGCACACCCTTGTCGAGTCGGTTGCCGATCACGTCGAGGCGAGCGCCTTCGTCACCAGCTTGGCGGACTGCCCGCAAGGCAGCGGCCTCTCTGTTGAGGCTCGTCTAGGGTCGCTCTCCCCGTAGCGCACGTCGCCCGTGCCCGGCAACGTCAGGTCCGGACCGCTGTCGCGCCGGCTACAGCGAGCGCCGCAATGAGGCATGCGCTGACGAGCGCGGTTCGCACGCGATCATTCTCACGGCGCGTGCCGCGTGAAGGCAAGAGCGCGCCAGTACTCGAGCCCGGAGCGCCTTACCCCTGGTTCCCGATGCTATGAGGGCGGCTTATGCTCGAGCTAGGTGTTTGGGCCGGGAGGAGTCGCACGCTTCCAGGCGCTCTTGGGCGCCGCTACGGCTCTTCCGTGCGCTGGGCAACAGAGCAGAGGCCAGCCTGGCTGCTGAGGGGGGTTTCCCCTGTGGTGCGAACTTCCTGTTCGCCCCTGCGACGGGTGCCCCCGCCTCGCTCGCTGTCGCATGCGAGGCGAGAGGACGCGGGTAAGAAGAATGGGCACAACGGTCGTCCCCGTGCCCAAAGAGCACGGAAACCCCTGCAAACGTGACTCGAGGTCGGCCGTCAGCGGGTCCGTCGCTCCTGACAGAATCGCCCAACCATGCGCACTTGCGGCACGCAGGCGCGACCCCCCGACCTGCTTTGGGAGCAGGGGGCCGCCGGTTCGAATCCGGCCGTCCCGACTAACGAGCTGGGCGCCGCTCGCCTCCCGTCAGTGAGCAGCCAGCCCGTTCGCGCCCTGCGGAAGCCCGCCGGCGGAGCCCAGCGGCGCCAGGCTGCCGTCATCGCCGACGCGGTAGCCGGCGATCGAGCGCCCGCCGGCGAGAAGGACGTAGACCTCTCGCCCGCTCGAGCTCAGGGCCATGTCGATCGGGGCGCTCCCGGCCCCGGTCGACGCGGCGGCGCCGTTGATCAGCGCGATGCTGCCGTCGGGGGCGATGCGGTAGCTCGAGATCGTGCCGCTCGAGGTGTTGGTCGTGTAGGCGAAACGGCCGTCCTTCGTGACCACCACCCAGCACGCGGCGGTCTGGCCGGTGCCGGCGAAGCCGGTGATCGTCGTGAGGGTGCCGTCCGGCGCCAGCGCGTAGGACGAAAGGCCGCTCGCATTCGGCCCCTGCACGTCGTCGCTGACGAACAGGCGCCCGCGCCTGTCGAAGGCGAAGCCGAACGGGGCCTGCGCGGCCGAGGGCCAGACCCGCGGGCCTGTCGTACGGCCGTCCGCGCTGATGACGTAGGTGTCGATCCGGTGCAAGAACCGCTCCGTGACCGCGAGGACGCGACCCGTCGGGTCGAATGAGATCTGGGCAGGTCCCGGCCGATCGGCGCTGAGCGGGCGCGTCGAGTTGGGGATCTGGGTGAGCCTGCCGCCGTCAACCCTGAAGCCGGTGATGTTCGCGACTGGGCCGAAGTTCACCACGTAGAGCAGGCGGCCGTGGATCGCCAGACTGACCGGGATCGTTCCGCCGGAGGGGACCTTGTCGATGAGCGTGATCCCGCTCTCGCCGACCTCGAACGACGAGATCTCGCCGCTGCCGGCGTTGACGACATAGAGAAAGTCCGCATTGGCATCCAGGACGAGCCCTCCCTGGTTGGCGAGCACGCTGTCCGTGCCGAGTCCACCCGTCGGCACCGAGACGGGGGCCCGGTTCGGGCTCGTGAAGACGAGGACGGCGTTGCCGTTCGGAGAGTTCGTCATCGTGAACACTGTTCTGCCTCCGGGCTGGGCAGTCGCGCCGCCGACACCCCAGGCGCCGAGGGCGACGAGCGCGGCGACGCAGAAGACGGTCTTGACGTTCAGCAGGCTCTTTCGCATCTCCGGCTCCTCTCGAGCGGCTCGAGCAGCGGTGCCCAAGCCAGTTCACTAGGGTCTCGCCTGCGGCTGGCTTGTTACAGGACACGCCTGACCTTCGGTGGGAGGAGACGGGCATCCTCGAGCTGAATCAGTGGTCGAATGGCTAGCTCACAGGAATCGCCGCCACGCTCGGAGCCACGGAGCTCGGCATCGCCCTGGAGAAGCCGCCCTTGCAGAGGCTTGGCGCGCGGGTTGCTCCGTCGATGCTTCGCTCCGCTCCGGGCTCTGACGTCTACACGGCGACGGTGCCGAACTCATCACGGTATGCGCTGTCGTCCGGCACGTGGTACTGGCAGTGAGAGACGTGCTGCGACGGCACCTCGATCTTCTTCACGCCGACCTTTTCGTTTGTGGTCGACCTGACGCCAGTCGCTCCACCACCACCACCGCCGCCGCCGCCGCCGCCCTCTCCGCCGCCCCCACCGCCACCGCCACCCGTCGTCCAGTGCTTCGTGCCGTCTCTAGTCGGGCTGACGCTTTCGCAGGCGCGCTCCTCGCTCGCGCGACGCAACTGCACGCTCGGACGAGTCACGATGGGGTGGTCGACGACGGTCCGAAAGCACCGGGTGATGTCACAGGGACGGCGAGCCGGTGCTCTGCTCGGCGAGGGAACCGCGGTCGCGGTGCGGCTGAGCTTGGGGAAGCGGCCGAAGTAGCACGACCACGAGGCCTCTGCCTCCGCAACGCCTGAGAGGATCCCCCCGTAACTGCGAACGATCTGTTCGCCCTCGGACCCCCGCAACGAAACGCGAAGCCGCGCGCACGACTGTCGCGTCCGTTGTCGCGCACGCCGCACGAGCCCTGCGCGCTCTGCTCAACCATGCGGTTCGAGCCGCCAGCGCACCTGCTTTCCTAAACCGCGTGCGCTGGTTCGATTCCGGCCGGGGGCATGCCCCTGTTCAAGCCAAAACGCCGTGGTAGCAGCGGGTTCCTCGATCGTCCGCGGGATCGTTCATCCGCTCAAGACCGCCTGAGACCGCTGGGCAGGGGTAAAGACTGGCCCACTTAACCGCGTGCGCTGGTTCGATTCCGGCCGGGGGCATCTTCTTGGTGCGGTTAGGATCGGTGCGGATCGTCACGTGGAGCTACTGCGGGGGCCTCGAGAAGAAGCAGGGGCCGCGATTCGCTCGATGCGGAGATCGGCCGGGGAGAGATCCGTCTGGCACAGTACGGTGGGCCGCAGAGGCATTGGCTCGCCGTCTACGTGCCAGGCGCTCCAGCGATCAGGTCCCGCTCGTCGTGGATCTGCCTCGTTGGTGAGACGCCTCCTTTGCGACCGAGTTGAGCCGGCGACCGGCTCAGGTGTGCCGCAGGTCGGATCCAGTCGCTACGGCCGCGTTCTTCGCCTCGATCGCAGCCTTGTTGGTGTTCTCGACCAGGAGCCGGAACGCCGCCTGAGCAATGTTGTTCACGCCGACCGTGGCGAGAACGGTGCTGACAAGGCGACCTGCCGGCGGGGAAGCAGTTCGCAGTCCGACGAGGCCGAGTGCGCACCAGGCTCCGACGCAGCGTGTGCACGTGAGCAGCTCGCCGATCGCGTAGCGCACGCCCTCGCCCTCTGAGCGGAGCGGCCGGTGCTCAGCGCTCTCGACGACGAACGGCTCTCGCAACCACGTGGAGATCTTTTCCTTGGCCAACACGTGGGCGAGCGCAAACGCGGCGCCCGAGAGCAGCGGCACCTCACGCATCGGAATAGCCCGGTCACCGGCGCGTGGCCCGAGGCGATGCGTGACTGCCGCGAGCGCAGTCAAGCCAGACAGGTAAACGATGTTGAGGAGCGCGTAGTCCTCGGGCCCGGAGGGGCCGAGCGGGGTCGTCTCGCTCCCCGGCCAGACGATCGAAGGCCGCGGTCCCGCCGCTTCCGTCGCGTCGACCTCGGTCACGAACTAGGGAGCCTACTTGAGAACACGCTGCTTCGATGATTCCAGCCCACGGAGCAAGGAGCCGGCGTTGTCGCCGCCGGCGCAGAGGACGTCGAGGCCGGCCCGCCGCCTTCGCCGCAGTCTGCGGAGCTTCCCCTTGGGTCCGCCAGGCCGCTACCTCAGCTTTACCACCCAGAGCCCGCTGTTCATGTCGGAGGCCAGCACGTAGTCGCGGTGCAGGAAGACTCCCCAAACCTCCACACACGGCTCGCCTTCGACGCAGAAGAAGTCCGGGTTGATCACGTCGGTGTCCGGGACGAACTGAGCGAGGAAGCGCGGCTCGGACGGATGGGAGATGTCGGCGAAGACGACGCCGAGCGAGTACCACGAGAACGCGGCCAGATCTCCGTGCGCCTTCGGGTCGTGGACGGTGTCGGCCTGGTAGCCCTCCACGTAGAAGTCGCTCAAGCGAACCGGATGCGCCGGGTCGGAGATGTCGTAGAACGTCGGCACGCCTGCCTCGGTCTCGTGCGTCTCGATCAGGAGCTTGCCGTTCGGCGTGACCCAGGTGGAATGAGCATCGCCCTGCTCGTCCGGCGCAAACGTCGTGCGCCCGAGGTAGACCGGGTGCGAGGGGTCGGCGATGTCGAGGATGACGGTGCCGAGATCCCAGTAGGAGAGGTACGCCCTCTGCGCCCGCTCGTCGACCCGGACCGAGTGAACGAACGTCGCCTTGAAGTTCCCTTGGCCGCTTGTCGGATGCACGCCGAGCTCACGCCACGCACCCCACTCGCCCACCTGCACCGGGTTCTCGGGGTCGCTCACGTCGATGATCCGGAAGTCGGGAATGCCTGGCGTCTTCCCGTCCGGCGAGGTGCGCAGCTCCGAGTTGAGGATCGCGGTGTACACGTAGGCGCGTCGCCCGACTGGCTCGAGCCAGATCTCGTGCGCGCCACCGTTGACGCCCGGCTCGGTCGCATAGAGCGCGAGCCTCCGCGGCTCGGCCGGGTTGGTGACGTCGTAGAGGCCGAAGCCACGAAAGACGGTCGGGTCGAGCCGGCCCGCGCTCCGGCAGGCCTGGAACGTGACAACGGCCAGATCGCCACGGAACACCGGCGTGTTGACGCGCTGGACGATCACCTTCTCAGTCCAAGTGCGGGCCACGTCCGGCTCGGAGGCGACGTCAGCGAAGGTCGAGACGAGCTGCGGCGAGCTCGGATCCTTGAGGTCGAAAACGCGCACGCCCGTCGAGAGGCAGCCGCGCCCAATCCAGCTCCCGAGATAGGCGAAGCCCCGGTGGGCGTAGACGTCGGCGTTCGTGCCGGTGCCCGGGTAGGCGTGCCCGACAACCCTCACCTCCCTCGATCCGCGCCGGGCACCAGCCTCGCCGCCAGCATCCGAGCGGCTGACGATCGCCGTGACGTGTTCCTGCAGCGGATCCTGCTCGCTCGGGCCGCCGGTCGCCCCTCCGGCTCCCACAAGCGCGCACGCCGCCGCGACAGCGAGGACGAGGTGCAGTCTCTTCATGACGCTCCCCTCTCCGCGGGCGGGCCTCACCCGCTTAGACACGGCTCCCAGTGACGGATCAAAGCTACTCCTCGCCCCGAGGAAGTCAAGCGGGAGCCGGGGCGGTCGCTGGGACGCCTTCGGGCTCGCTCGCGCCCAACCACATCGGCTCTCGCAACGCCCCGTGTGCGGATGGCGGGG
This sequence comes from Actinomycetota bacterium, assembly GCA_013812465.1. The sequence continues at coordinate 263 of JACCTK010000012.1, read as the reverse complement.
GAATGCACGAACTTGGTGGCGCGTTCTTTGTTGGACATTCCCTTGACATGACTACGCGGAGGTAAGCATGACCAAGCTGGCGGTAGGTACCGAGAACGGCAACCCGATCGAGCTGTACTACGAGGATCACGGAGCAGGCAAGCCGGTGGTGCTGATCCACGGCTGGCCACTGAGCGGGCGCTCGTGGGAGAACCAGGTGTCGCCGCTGGTCGAGGCCGGCTACCGGGTCGTCAGCTACGACCGGCGCGGCTTCGGCGACTCGT
>JACCTK010000409.1 GCA_013812465.1 Actinomycetota bacterium | reverse complement strand
ATCTCGAGTATCACAGCCGCTCCTCATCGTCTCGCGCGCTTGCGAACCAGTGCTGGAAGGACTCGCACAACTCGATCCTCTTTGCGGATGGGCGGCAAGCGAGCCCTCCAATCGCAACCTGCGAGATTCAGGGCTACGCGTTCGACGCGCGCCGCCGCACCGCTCGCCTGGCTCGCGAGATCTGGCGCGACGAGAACTTTTCCTCGCGCCTTGAACGTGATGCTACGGAGCTCGCAGACCGATTCGACCGCGACTTCTGGATCGAAGGCCGCGGCCACTACGCCCTGGCACTCGATCGCGACAAGTGTCATGTCGACGCCACGACCTCGAACATCGGCCACCTGCTCTGGAGCGGCATCGTGCCCCAGGCGCGGGCCGAGGGAACCGTGCGGCGGCTCCTCGATCAGGACATGTTCAGCGGCTGGGGAATCCGCACGATGTCAGCGAGCGACGCGGGCTACAACCCGCTTGCTTACCACAACGGCACTGTGTGGCCCCACGACACGGCCCTCGTCGCCGAAGGGATGCGTCGCTACGGGTTCCGCGTCGAGGCGGCGAAGCTCGTGGCAGCTCTCCTCGACGCGGCAGATGCGTTCGCCTCGCAGTTGCCGGAGGTGTTCGCCGGGCTCGCGCGTGACGTAACGGAGCTCCCGGTGGAGTACGCAGACGCGCTCAAGCCTCAAGCGTGGGCGGCCGGAGCTCCCCTGCACTGCCTGCGTACGCTCCTCGGGCTCGACGTCGAGGAGGGCGAGCTTCGCTGCGACGTGCAGCTCCCGGATTCGATTGCGATGCTCCGTTTGCGAGGCGTGCTCTTCCGCGGGAGGCGAGTCGACGTACTGCCCTGATCGGACTGCGCCAAGGGAGCCCGTGTTTGACCCGGGCTCCCTCTCTCTACCTGACTCGGCCGAGCCCCACCGCGCATCAGGTCGCGGCGAGCCCCGCGAAGGTCGATGGGAGACCGCCATCAGCTGCGATCTTCGTCGTTCCTTCGGCGTTGATTCGGAAACTGTTGACGGTGAGGGTCCCAACATCGATGGCGTAGAGATACGTCCCATCGTCCGTGAGGTCAGCGTCGCGAGTACCAAGCCGCCCGGTCCGCCGGTTACGCCGGCGACGGCTTGGAGCAGCGTCAGCCGCGATCGTGTAGTCGAGATCGTGCCGCTTCCGTTATTCGTGATGAAGGCGAAGCGCTCGTTGTTGGTGATGACCGTCCAGCAGACGTCCGATTGGGTGTCGCCGACGGTGCCGCTAATCGTCCTGTAGCCTCCGTTCAGCGTGTACGACGAGGCCGCAGCCGGGCCGGGTACCCCGTTGAACGACTCGGTCACGACAAAGATGCCGTCGTGGCGAAAGGCAAAAGCCAGACGGCCCGATGCCGCTACCGGGATGCGTGACAATGTGGGTTGGACGTCCCGGCGGGTTGAGCGCGAAGGTGTCGATCAGGTCGGTGTTCCGCTCGGTGACGACGAGCGTGTCGCCGTCAGGGCTGAACTGGACCTCGGCCGGCAGCGCGCCTTCCTGGCTCAGCCGCCGAACCGAGCCGGGCAGCCGGGCGAGGTTGCCGGTCCCGTCGAGCACGTACCCCGAGATGTTGTTCGGCGACCCGCAACGAGAGTTCATCCAGTCGTGCGGCGCCAGCAATGTCGAAGTGCTGACCGCCGATGCAAACGTCCTCGAGCTCGAGCGCCACCGCGTTGACACCACGGTCGGAGGTGCGAATCTTGGTGGCGCGTCTTCGCCACTCACGGCGACGCGCGGCGAGCTCCGGATCTCCGTCTAGCAAAGCGTGGCAGGCCTTGATCGGCCTTTTGCCGGACTCTCTCCGTAGGCGCCCAACGGTATCCCGAGCAGGCAGTAATGCCACCGCTCCTTGGGCTGAAGGCGGATGCGGAAGGAGAGAGCCCGTTCGCTCGAAGTCGCGGTTGCGGTAGATCGTCGTGAGCATGCCGTCGTCCTGATCCCAACGCGACTCGAGCGAGCCGCGGCGGACAAGCCGGTGCTCTTTCACGTCGAACAGGTCGGCGTAGTCGCCCGCGATCCGCAGCTCGAGATCGAGATCGATCACGTTGGACGAGTAGTTGACGAGGTCGTAGTCCTCGTGCAAACCGTGGTGGATCGTGCGGTCGACGCGCACGTGCAGCTGGCCGCTCTCGATTGTGCCGCCGCTCGTGGCGATTTGAGCAGAGCTCGGTCCGGCATCGCCTACGTCTCCCCGGCCACAGCCGCGTAGTTCGCCATCAGCGGCTCATGCGGACTAGGCCGGCTGCGGCCGCGGCCGCGCCGGCTACAGCGGCGGCGACGAGCGGCCTATGCATGTTCGCCCAGAGCTGGTAGCTGCGCGCCTGGGCCCGACTGTCGAACATGCCATGCGTCGCGGCTTCTTCGGGGACCGGCTCGTACAGATTGTCCGGCCGGCCGTTCACCGGCATGCCCTGGATCTG
>JACCTK010000340.1 GCA_013812465.1 Actinomycetota bacterium | reverse complement strand
CGAACTACCGCTCCCGGTCGATGACGATGTGCGTGAGCGCCTCCAGATCGGGCTCGTCCCGCAGGAACTCCCGCGCCTTCCTAGCGTAGTCCAAGGCCATGGCCCTGGATCGGTCGAGGGCGCTCGTTGCGGCAACACGGACCAGGGCGCCCTCGAGTGGGGCGCCTTCGAGCGCGCGGCGTACGACCTCGTCCTCGCGCGCGGCGAGGATGAGCGGGAGCGTCGGCACGCCATCGCGGAGATCCGCGCCCGGAATCTTCCCGGTCTCGATCGTGTCGCCGACGCAGTCGAGGATGTCGTCCGCGATCTGGAACGCGATCCCGAGCGCGAGCCCGAACTCTCCCAGCCGTACGTCTCGCGAGCCGAGCAGGCAGGAGGCTTCGAAGAGCTTCCCCGTCTTCAAGGAGATGCGCTCGATGTACGCTTCGATCGGAGTTTCGGGATCGTGCGCCTGCCGCTGCTGCATCGCCTCCCCACGCGCGATCGCGAGGCACGCGCGCGCGAGAATGTCCACACCCTCGAGATCGCCGGCAGCGGCGAGCTCGGCGAAGGCGCGGGAGAACAGGTAGTCGCCGCCGGCTTTCGCGGCGATCTCTCCGTGCTCGTGCCAGGCCGAGGAGCGACCGCGTCTGAGCTCGGCGCCATCGATCAGGTCGTCGTGCACGAGCGTCGCCACGTGGGCGAGCTCCACCGCGACGCCGCAGCGAAGCGCACGCTCCCGTTCTGCCGACGTCAGATGAACGAGCAGAGGTCGGAGACGCTTGCCGCCGGAGGCGACAGCGTTCCGACCGACTGCGGCCACCAGCCCTGGATAGCGCTCGACCGCGAGCTCGAGCCGCTGTTCGAGCTCCTCGAGGTAAGGCTTGGCTTCTTGGAGGACGGCTTGCGCGCTCATTGCGGGCGCGTCGCCGTATGCAGAGCGACGCTGCCGCCGCCGAGTAGCCGGTAGCGCACCTCCTGGAAGCCCGCGGACACGAGAAGCGCGGCGAGATCCTCAGGCCCGGGAAAGCGGCGGACGCTCGCGGGCAGGTACGTGTACGCCTTCCCGCCCGGCAGCACCTTGCCCGCGGCGGGAACGAGAACGTCGAACCAGAGCCGAAAGAACGGACGCAGAAGGCCGCGCGGGCGCGTGATCTCGAGCACGGCGACCTTTCCTCCCGGACGGAGAACGCGAGCGAGCTCACGCAAACCGCCCTCGAGATCGTCGAGGTTGCGCACGCCGAAGCCAACGGTCGCAGCGTCGAACTCTCCGTCTGCGAAGGGAAGCGCGAGCGCGTCCCCCTTCACCCATTCGATCGTCCCGGACTTGCGGCGTGCCCGCTCGAGCATCCGCTCCGAGAAGTCGAGCCCGACCACCTTTCCCCCCCGGCGCTCGGCCGCGATCGCGAGATCGCCCGTTCCGCAACAGGCATCGAGCACCCGGTCGCCCGGCCACACGACCTCGCGCGCGGCGAGGCGGCGCCAGCGCCCGTCGAGCCCGGCGGTCATCGCGCGGTTCATGACGTCGTAGAACGGCGCGATACGGTCGAACATCCCGCGCACCTCGTCCGAGGGAAGCCTGCCCGTCGCGTGGGTCACGAGGTCTCCCCCCAGCGCTTCGCGAGCGCGTTCTCGACCCCGAGCTGGTCGAGGCAGCGCGCGACGAGGAAGTCCACGAGATCGTCGATCGTCTCGGGAGCGTGGTAGAAGCCCGGCGCGGCGAAGAGGATGACGGCCCCCGCCTCGTTCAAGGTCGCGAGCCCGCGCAGGTGGATCGAGGAGAGTGGCGTCTCGCGCGGGACGAGCACCAGCTTGCGGCGCTCCTTGAGCGCGACGGACGCCGCCCGGTGGATGAGGTTCTGCATGGCTCCTGAAGCGAGCGTGCCGACGGTCGCCATCGAGCAGGGGCAGATCACGTAGGCATCGACCTTCGCCGAGCCGCTCGCGTACGGGCTCTTGAAGTCGCCTTCGCCGTAGACCGTCACGCTCGAGCCGCCGTCTCCGACGAAGCGCTCGAGCACCTCCTCGCGCCGGATCGAGGGATCGCCGTAGAGCTCGGTAGCGATGACCTCGATTCCCGACCGGGAAGCCGAGAGCCCGACCTCACAGTCAGCTGCGACAAGAGCGCGTAACAGTCGCTCGGCGTACGGAGCGCCGGAGGCGCCGGTCACGCCGAGGAAAACGCGCACGGTTCAAGGGTATCCAGGGGTTGCTGGACGGGGCCGAGTCAACGAGACGGCTGTGAGAGCGTCCCGTCTGACCACCGGATGCTCTATCGCCCCTCGGTCTCTTCTGCACCCTTCGACCCCTCGAGGAACGCCCCCAGCGCCGCCAGGTTCTCCTCCCCGAGATACGCGTACGAGCCCATCACGGTGTTCCCGAAGCGGGCGGGGTTGGAGAGGTACTGGACGAAATACTCGGCGTCGTTCGTCTGTCCGATCTCCGAGAGCTCGGGCGCGCCCAGGTTGCCGGCGCCGAAGCCAAGGTAGGTATGGCACTGCAGGCACCCGGTCTCGGCGAAGAGGTCCGCGCCGGCCACGGCTTGCTCGTTGTCGGCAAAGCCCTGGCTCTCGGCCCACTCGTTGGGAATGCGATCGGCGATGAGCTGCGAGCCGAGCGACTCCTCCGCGGTCGCGCCCTTGTAGGTCAATATGCCCATCGAGAGCATGGTCAAGAGCGCGGCGACCATGGCCACCGGCCGCCGCGACGGACGCCGCTCGCGCCGCCGGTCGTAGAACGGGAGCCCGATCAAGAGCATGAGCAGGATCGTCGGGATGCCCACGGTCGCGATCACGACGGTCTCCGGCCACTCGAAGATGCGCAGGAGATAGAAGAGGAAGTAGAAGTACCAATCCGGACGCGGGATGAAGTCCGTCGTCCCGGGCTCCGCAGGATCCTCGTACCACGGCCCCAAGACTCCTGCTCTGGTCCCCTCCGCGTCGTAGTACCAGATCGCGGCGAGGCCGATGATGACCCCGACGACGACGATGCCCATGGTCGTGTCGTGGAGCATCGCCCGGGGGAAGAAAGCCTTTCCCTCCTTCTTGACATCGTCCTTGTAGCGGGCGTGCCACTCGCGGTTCTGCTCGCCGACGCCCTTGGCCATTACTTACGCCCACTCCCCGGCCGGACGAGTCCGGCCCGCTCTCCGGTCGGCTTGCGCACCGGCCGCTCACGACCTGCGGCCTCCTGCGACCAGGGAGGTGAGGTGATGCCGAGCCGCGCGACGAGGTAGAGGTGGATCCCGATCAGCGCGATCAGCGCGCCGGGGATGAGCAGCATGTGGAGCGCGTACCATTTGGCGAGCGTGTCCGAGCCGATCTCCGCCCCGCCCGCGAGGAACTGAGACAGCCAGGGGCCGGCGAAGGGCGCGGTGCCGTTCAAGTTGATGCCGACCACGGTCGCCCAGTACGCGGTCTGGTCCCAGGGCAGCAGATAGCCGGTGAAGCCCATCAGCATGCCCATGGCGAGGATCAGCACGCCGGTGATCCAGAGCAGCTCGCGGGGATACTTGTACGCGCCGAACAGGAAGACCCTGCCCATGTGCATGAAGAGCAGGATCACGAAGACGCTCGCGCCCCAGCGGTGCATCCCGCGCACGAGCCAGCCGAGCGTCAGGTCCTGCGTGATGTGCTCGATCGACGCGTACGCGAGCGGCTTGCCGGTGGTCGGGTCGATCTCCGAGGCCGGCTTGTAGTACATCGCGAGGATCGCTCCGGTCAGCGCCTGGACGGCGAACGCGATCAGCGTCGCGAAGCCGAGAGTCTGCGCCCAGCTGATGTCACGAGGGACGTTGCGAAGGAGGAACCACTTCGTCCCGCGAACGGCGCCGGTGCGCTCTTCGACCCAGTCGAGCGGCGCGAGCACCGCCAGGTCGACGATGTTCTGCTTCCTGGTCCTGCGCTGGTATGCCACTTAGCCAGTCACCTGACTGGGGACGAGCGGGTAGAGCCAGGACTCGAGCCCGTCCACGTGCGTGCCGGGCACCGACCAGGGGAACCGCGAGATAGTCGCGTTCGCGCCCGTCCCCGAGACGTTGCCGACCGCGAAGAGCTCGCCGAGTATCAGCTTGCCATTGCGGATCGAGAAGCTGTAGCGGTCGAGCGAGCGTACCGGCGGACCGGCCGTGCGGTTCCCCTCGGCGTTGTACTGACCGCCGTGACACGGGCACCCGAACGACTGCGCGAGCACCGGCCTGAGCTCGACGTTCTTGATCTTCTTGATCGAGTCCTCGTCGATCGGCCCGTTCGGCTGGACGGGGCAGCCGAGGTGGACGCAGCGGCTGTAGAGAATGGTGAAGCTGGGGTCGCCCGCTTCGCTCATCCCGTTGTTGCGGACGAACGCGGTCCGGCGCGACACCTCACCCTGCTCCGGCTTCGAAAGGTAGGTCGCGATCACGT
>JACCTK010000339.1 GCA_013812465.1 Actinomycetota bacterium | reverse complement strand
CGGAGCTCGACGGCCGCGTAGGGCAGCTTGAGCGCCTGGGCGACCGTTTCGACGACGACCGGGAGCACGTCCTCGGGCGCCATCGTCGCTTCAAGCCGCCGCGAGAGACGAGAGAGCGCGCGGTAGGGATCTCGCCGCTCGCCGTAGAGGAGCCGGTCGACGCCGGCTTGTACGCGCTCGCGAAGCGGCGCCAGGCCGATCGCCACGATGGCTGCCGCGGCGACCGACAACGCGAGCCCCAGCCGCTCCCTCGACACCGTCTCGGCGAGCGCGACGAGTCCGCCGTAGACCGCGAGCACGAACAGGGTCAGCGTCCCGTAGACGAGGGAGCGTCGGACGATGACGTCGATGGCGTAGAGCCGGTACTTGAGGATCGCGAATGCCGCCGAAAGCGGAAGAAGCGGCGTCAGCGCGCCAAAGACCGTTCCGTCGCCGACCAGGAAGAGGCTGACCGGGAGCGAGAGAACGACGACCACCACCGAGTAGCCGAACCACTTCAGCTGCAGGCGCTCATCGCCTCGGGCGCGCCGAAGGCGCAGGACGAATGCGACCATCGCTGCGGCGAGCAGCGCGCCGTTCACGATCAGGAACGCGCCGAAGATGGGGCCCGCGACGGGCTCGCTGCGCGCGAGCGGAGGCTCAACGAACGGGAGGTTGATCTCGTCGGTCAGGAAGGACGTCTCGAGCATCCCGCTGCCGAGACCGATCAGGGCAGTCGCAACTGAGAGCCAAGCGACCGGGCGCCAGCGGTGCGAAGCCAGCCGCCCGTCCGGGAAGAGGAGGAAGACGAAGACGAGGAACGTGAAGCTTGGGTGCCAGGCGTGAACGGCGAACGAGCCGACCCAGGCCGCTCCCGTTAGCGAGCCGGGTTCGGTGACGAACGCGTGGTACGCGTACTGCGTCCCGAACGACCGGAGGACAATCGCCGCACCGAAGCCAAGGAACAGCCAGCCAACGGGGTTGGCTGGTCGCCGCGAGGCGAGGAAGGCGCCGACGGTCGTAAACGGTGGCGCGATGGCGAGGAGCAGCGCCGCGTCTCGGTGGAGAGGGAGAAGGAGAACCTCGGCCGCAAGCAGGCAACCGAGGACCACCCAAAGCGACCAGGCAATCCGACTCTTTGCGCGATCGCTCAACTCCCGCTCCTCTTCCAGACGATGTCGCCCGCGAATCTACGGCCTTCTAGGCCGCTCCGCTTGCGACCACCTGGCGCTCGGGGCGCGGGAGACCTGGCTCGAACGCGTCCACGCGCGGTTCCCACTCCTCATCGCTGAGTCTCAGTACCCGCGAACCGGTGACCGCGAGTCCCACGGCGAGCAAGGCGAAAGCGACGACGTCGAGCCACTTGCTTCCGAGCGCCACGCGGGCGATCGGGTGCAGCACAGCCGCGACGACGATGCAGGCAGCGGCCCAGATCGGAACGAACCGGGCCCGTGCGAGCGCGACCCCGACGAGGATCGCGCCGATCGTGTGGCCGACGATGAAGACGCCGAAGATCACGCTGATGCCGGCATCGCCTTCGAACCGCTCAACGAGTGCGACCGCCTCGTCGCCCGGCATCCCGCTCAACGCGAGCTGCAGCTCGACCCGGTCGAGCATGATCGGCCCGAGTACGAAGAGCCAGCCGACCAGGAACATCGGTACACCGACGAGCGCTAGGCGGGGCGTCCGTTCGCGCAGCACGCGGAGGATGCCGAGCGACGCCGGGATGAGGAGCACGACCGCGAGGGGGACGAGGATGTCTGCTGCGAGTAGCGCCGGCTTGTTCGCTGCGAGCCTTACGAGGATCTCCTCGGTCTCGCCGGCAAGCGACGGGGCGATCGCCATCGCAGCCAGGAGCATCAGCGGCGCCACGATCAGGCAGGTGCCCGCGATCTTTCGCCGCAGCGTACGACCATCTTTCCGGTTCCACATCTTCTCGTGCCTCCTTTGCCGTTCATCTCGTTCTGGCGAGCATGGAGGCGGAGATGTCCCACGCGGAAGAGGCAAACGTCCCGAGTGAGCCGGGAAGTTGTTGCGCGTCCGGAAGCCAGCCGACGCACCTGGCGATAGGAGTCGCAGGTTCATAGTGACCTGCTCCCTGCCCGTGTTGACATGCTCGGCCGCGATGTCTTGTGGATTCTCCCAGGTCGGGCGCACCTCCGGCGGCGTCCGGTAGTCGAGGTCGCGCCGGCGGGCCGAAGAGGCGTTCGTGTGGGTATCGCGGACGCCTACCTCGCCGGCGTCTCCACGCGTCGAAGCTGGTGCAGCAGCTCGGCGTCGAGCGGATGTCGAAGAGCCAGGTCTCCGCTCGCGAAGAGCCTCGAACCAGATCGTCGAGGACTTCCGCACCGGCCACTGGATGGCGCCCCCTATGCGCACGTGACGCTGGACGCGCTGGTGGTGAAGTGCCGCAAGGGCGGACGCACGGTCGACTTCTGCGTCGGCGTCAACAAGGACGGCTTCCGCGAGTCGCGCGGCCTCGATGTCGTCATTAGCGAGGACGGCGCCGTCTGGCTCGCCTACATGCCTGCCTGGTCGCCTGCCTACGGAATCCGCGCGCGTCGCACTTACGCTGACCCGCGAGTGACACACGATGACAGACTGAACCCGCTTTGAGCCCGCCGATGCGTCCTTCATGGGCCCTCGACAGTAGCCGCCAAATGAAGCAGGAAATACTCCATTTGCAGGAGATAGCCTTGATCGATGGAAAGCCGGTGCGCGGGTTCGAACCAGCGCCCTTTCATTCCAGGTGAAGTGCACTCCGCGCCTGCTGAGGCAACACAAAATCGCGTTATGCGGGGATTTCCTCGAAGTGAAAGCCGACGCGCGGACTCGAACCGCGGACCCCTTCATTACGAGTGATGACGTCGACGCTGGAAGATCCCTGCAAATCGGGCTATGACCGCCGACGCGCGTGGGCGTGAACCCGCTATTGCCCGCAAACTAGTCC
>JACCTK010000295.1 GCA_013812465.1 Actinomycetota bacterium | reverse complement strand
CCTACGGCGCGCAGAAGCAGGAGTTCCCGAAGGTCGGAACGCCCGAGTACCAGAACATCCAGACGCAGTACGTGACGTTCCTCGTTCAGCGTGAGGAGTTCGCGAAGGAGGCCGACGAGCGCGGCATTACCGTCAGCGAGAAGGACGTGGACAAAGAGGTGCAGGAGTTCCTGAAGACTCGCTTCAACGGCAAGCGCGATGCGTTCCTGAAGGCGCTCGAGGAGCAGGGCTTCACCGAGGAAGCGCTCAGAGAGACGCTCCGCACCTCCGTGCTCTCCCAGAAGCTCTTCGAAGCCGTAACCACGGACGTCAAGGTGTCGGAAGCCGACATCCTCACTTACTACCAGCAAAACCAGATGCAGTACGGAACACCGGAATCGCGGGACGTTCGGCACATCCTGATCTCCGAGAAGAAGGGCGGCGACGAGGTCGACTTCCCGAAGAGCAAAATCGAGGCTGACCGGATCTACGGCCTTCTGCAGGGCGGCGGCGATTTCGCCGCGCTCGCGAAGGCGAACTCCGACGACCCCAGCGTGAAGGACAATGGCGGCAAGCTGTCGATCACACGGGGCCAGACGGTGCCCGAGTTCGACAAGACCGCGTTCGAGCTGGAGCGGGGCGCGCTGTCGAAGCCGGTGAAGACGACGTACGGGTATCACGTCATCGAGGCGCTCACCCCGGTCAAGAAGGCGACGACGACGCCGATTGCCAAGGTCAGGGCGTCGATCCGCACCACGCTTCTGCAGGAGAAGAAATCGACCTTCATGACGACGTGGGTCGAGGACTTGAAGGACGAGTACGACGGCAAGGTCAGCTACGCGGCCGGCTTCGAGCCTCCCGAGATTCCGGACGTGTCAACGACCGACACAGAGACCGACCCTAGTTAGCGCAAGATCGAAATCCGCTAGCGCGGATTTCGATCGCGCGAAGAGCACAAGACCCCTTTATGTGGAGCCCAACGTCGCGGACTCGTCGGGGTGTGAAGTCGTTCGCGCTGCTGAGTTCAGAAGCGCGCGATCGCGCGACGATTGCTGAACCAGCCGGGACGGCTCGGTTGACAGCAAATGTCTAGGGTTGAATCCGTGAGTCTGGCGGAGGCGCTTCTCGACCTCCAGGAGTTGACGCGACGGCTCCGCCGCGAGTGCCCTTGGGACCGGGAGCAGAACGCGCTCACCATTGTTCCGCACACGCTCGAGGAGGCCTACGAGGTCGCGGATGCCGCCGTCTCGGGCGACGATGCGGGTCTTCACGGCGAGCTCGGCGACCTTCTCTTCCAGGTGTACTTCCTCTCACTGCTCCTCGAGGAGCGCGGGAAGGGCGACCTCGAATCAGTCTCCCGCGAGGTGCACCAGAAGCTCGTTCGCCGGCACCCTCACGTTTTCGGAGACTCTGAGGCGCGCACCGCCGGCCGGGTGCGCGAGCGTTGGGAGGCGATCAAGTCGGAGCAGGAGGGGCGAGAGGGAATCTTCCACGATGTACCGGAATCGCTGCCAGCGCTTCTCGAGGCGCGCAAGGTGCAGCGGCGCGCTGCGACCTCGGGCTTCGACTGGCCCGACCTGACTGGACCGCTTGGGAAGGTGAGCGAAGAGCTCGACGAGCTCGTACGGGCCGTCGAGCGGGCGGGAGAGCCACGGCCCGAAACGGAGCCCGACGCCGAGGTCTTCTCCGAAGTGGGTGACGTGCTCTTCACCATCGTGAACCTCGCACGTCGTCTCAACGTGGACCCGGAGCTTGCGCTACGTGCGACCTCGCGGCGGTTTCGAGAGCGCGTTGGGCGCGCCGCGGAGCTCGCCGGCGAGGGGGGAGACGAGTGGCAAGGCCTCGACTTGGAAGCCCAGGACGCGTACTACGAGCGAGCGAAGGAGGAGTTGAGGTGATGGAAATCGTCGATGTGCACGGCCGTCAGATCCTCGACTCGCGAGGCAACCCGACGGTCGAGGTCGAGATCCGCTTGGCGTCGGGCGCCTGCGGGCGCGCGGCGGCGCCATCCGGCGCCTCGACCGGTGAGCACGAGGCCGTCGAGGTCCGGGATGGCGACCCGGCGGTGTACCTCGGCAAGGGGGTTCTGAACGCCGTGTCCAACGTCAACGGAGAGATGGCGGCAGCGCTGTCCGGCCTCGACGCCTCCGACCAGCCTGCGCTCGACCGTGTGCTCATCGACCTCGACGGAACGCGCGGGAAGAGCAGGCTCGGAGCGAATGCTGTGCTCGGTTGCTCGCTCGCTGCGGCGAAGGCCGCGGCGAACGAAGCCGAGCTTCCGCTCTATCGCTGGCTCGGCGGCGACGGCGCCCGCACGCTCCCGGTTCCGCTAATGAACGTCGTAAACGGCGGAGCTCACGCTCAGAACCGGCTCGACCTGCAGGAGTTCATGATCGTCCCGGCGGGCGCGGAGACGTACAGCGAGGGACTGCGCCTGGGGACGGAGATCTTCCACCACCTGAAGGCGGTGCTGCACGAGCGCGGGCTGGCGACCGGAGTAGGGGATGAGGGCGGCTTCGCCCCCGACCTGGAGTCGACGGAGCAGGCGATCGAGGCGATCCTCGAAGCAGCCGAGCGCGCGGGACATCGCGAGCGAGTCGGAATCGCGCTCGATCCCGCTGCGAGTGAGATCTTCCGCGACGGGAGCTACCGGCTTCCAGGCGAGGAGCGGACGCTCGAGCCCGCGGCGATGATCGACTTCTACGGATCACTGGCAGAGCGCTACCCGCTCGTCTCGGTCGAGGACGGTCTCGACGAGAACGCCTGGGACGACTGGCGAGCGCTGACCGAGAAGCTGGGCGGCTCGCTTCAGCTCGTCGGCGACGACCTCTTCGTGACCAACGACGAGTTCCTGCGGCGAGGGATCGCGGAGGGCGTCGGGAACGCGATTCTCGTCAAGGTGAACCAGATCGGAACCCTGACCGAGGCTTTGGAGACGATCGAGGTCGCCAAGGGGGCCGGCTACGCGACGGTGATCTCCCATCGCTCGGGCGAGACGGAGGACACGACGATCGCTGACCTCGCGGTGGCGGTGAACGCGGGTCAGATCAAGACGGGGGCGCCTTCCCGGACCGATCGTGTCGCGAAGTACAACCAGCTGCTTCGAATCGAGGAGGAGCTGGGGGAGAGGGCGGTCTACCCGGGCTGGGCGACGTTTCGACGGCAACGCGGGTGAGAATCGAGCGGTGGAGTCCCGTCGAGCGGTCTTTACAGTGCCTGGCACGGTAAGCGTGAAAACTCTGCGCCGATTTGTCCACAGGCGCATGGTTGAGCGTCTTGCGGCGCTTGTAGCCTGAGCGCGATGGCCTCCTTCGACCGCCGAACGAAGATCGTCGCCACCCTCGGACCCGCGTCGTCGGGAGAGGAGGCGATCTCGCGGCTGATCGAGGCGGGGATGGACGGGGCTCGTCTCAACTTCTCGCACGGCGCGCACGCCGATCACGGCAGAAGCGCTCGGCTCGTACGCGACGCGCAGGCGGCAGTCGGACGGCCGCTGGCGCTGATCGCGGACCTCCAGGGCCCCAAGCTCCGGATCGGCGAGCTCTCCGAGCCGATCGAGCTCCAAGTTGGCGACAGCATCGTCGTCGCCGACGAGGGCTCGGCGCGAGAAGGCGACCTCCCGGTCGCGCCGGCCGTTCTCGGCGCCGTGCTCGCCGCCGACCAGGACGTGCTCATCGACGACGGTCACGTGCGGCTTCGAGTCGAGCGAGTCGAGGGAAACCGTGCTGTGTGCAGGGTCATTACGGGCGGCGTCGTCGAGCCGCACAAGGGCGTCAACGTCCCAGGAGCTCAGCTGCCCGTGCCCTCGCTCACCGAAAAGGATCTCGAGGATCTCGACTTCGCTCTCGAGCTCGGCGTCGACTATGTCGCCCTGTCCTTTGTCCGCTCGCGGGCGGACGTCGCCGCGCTGCGCGCAAAGCTCGAGCTGTCCGGCTCGGAAGCGTGGGTGATTGCGAAGATCGAGCTTCAGGAGGCGGTCGCGGCGATCGATGAGATCCTCGACGAGGCCGACGCGGTGATGATCGCGCGGGGCGACCTTGGCGTGGAGGTCGGCGCCGCGGATGTGCCGCTCCTGCAGAAGCGCATCATTCTCGCCGCGCTCGAGCGCGGAAAGCCGGCGATCACGGCCACGCAGATGCTGGAATCGATGGTGCATCGTCCGGAGCCGACCCGCGCGGAGGCCTCGGATGTGGCAAACGCGATTCTCGACGGCACTTCCGCGGTGATGCTCTCTGCCGAGACGGCGATCGGCGAGTATCCGGTCGAGGCGGTGGAGACGATGGCCCAGATCGCCCTCGCGGTTGAGCCAAGCCTCGGGTACCGCCACCAGCTGCCCGGGGCCGCGGAAGCTCCGACCGTCGGCCGCGCGATGTCGAATGCGGCCTGTGATCTCGCTGAAGCTCTCGGCGCGAAGGCGATTCTCGTGCCCACCTTCACGGGACGGACGGCGTCGGCCGTCGCGCGACTCCGCCCGCGCAGGCCGATCGTCGCCCTTACACACGTCGTGACCTCGCTCCAGCACATGGCGATCGAGTGGGGAGTGACGCCGCTCGAAATCCCCGAGTCGAGCGACGTCGACGATCTCTGGCGCCGATCGATCGAGACCGCGCGCGATGCCGGCATCGTCAACGCCGGCGACCGCATCGTCCTCACCGCCGGCACCGCCGTGAACATTCCCGGCTCGACGAATGTGATCAAGGTGGACACGGCGTAGAGGGCCTGTCCGGAAGGGGCGGGCCTGCCGGCGTTGAAGGTGGCCGCGTGGCGGACGATGTCTCGACGAAAAGACGTACGAAGCGAGCGAGGAACTCGAAGACGAGGTCGCGTCGGCGGTTGCGACTGCTCTGGCTGACCGCGCTCGTCGGGCTTTCCGTCTACCTCTACTACCAGCCGCTCGCGTCTTACCTCGAGACGCGAAACGATCTCGCCGGTCGCCAGGTGGAGGTCGAGCGACTGCGGATCGCGAAGGCCGGGCTCGAGCGGAGACTCGTCAACTCCACGAGCGAGGAGGCGACGCAGCGCGAGGCGAGGCGCATCGGCTACGTGCTTCCCGGGGAGCAGCTCTTCGTCGTGAAGGGGATCCCGGAATGGAGACGGGTTCAACGTAGTCTGCGGGAAGATGGATGACCGAGCGCTCGTCGAGCGTCAGCTCGGCCGCGAGCCGCGCGCGCTTCGTCGTGTTGTGGTCCGCTGCCCCTACGGCCTCCCGGCCGTAACCGAGCAGGAGCCCTACGACTCGGGCGGCCAGCCGTTCCCGACGACCTACTACCTCACGTGTCCGCAGCTCGTCGCCGCGCTCGCCCGCGTCGAGGCCTCGGGAGGTGTCGAGCGCTGGAGTCGGGCTGCCGCGGACGAGCCCGAGCTTGCGGCCTCGCTCGAGCTGGCGAGCGAGGAGCAGCGCCGTGTCCGGCGTGAGCTCGCCGGGGAGTGTCGAGGAAGAGACGACGGAGCGTCGCTCGAGCTCGGGATCGCCGGCGCCCACACCCCGAGTCGTCTCAAGTGCCTGCACGCCCACGCTGCGTTCGCGCTCGCTCGCTCGGGCTATGAGCTCGGAGAGAGGATCCTCGCCGAGGTCGATCCACGCTGGCCTCGGGATCGATGTTGCTCCGCCCGTCTAGCATCTTCGCGGTGACCGCGGACGTCGAGAGCGCCAGGCGCGACTGGGAGGACGGCTACCGGCGATTTCAGGAGGCGACGCGGGATCCGCTGAGAGCGGATGGGCTTCACGCCGAGCTCGAAGCCGTGACGGACGCGCTCAGAAAGCGGCTGGGATCGACCTTCACCATCGCAGAGCTCACGCAGGAGTACCGTCAAGCAGAGAGTTGGACGCGCGTCGCTGTCGCCGAGCGCGCGACCGCGCGGAACTGGCTGGCGACGTTGTCGATCGTGGAGAGCGCTGCGTTCCAGCACTACTCGCGCGGCGCCCTCGACTACGAACCGTAGGCATGCGCGAGCCGCGCATCCGAGATAGACGCAAGAGACCGTCCCGTCGCGGGCTTGTCGCCCGGGTTCTGCTCGTGGTGCTCCTGCTCGTCCTCGCGTTTCTCGTCGGGGTCGCGTTCGCGCGCACGCTCGACGAGCAGGTCGAGCCGGGCGGCGTGGTGACCAACGTGCGCACGCTCACTCCGCTCCCTCAGAAGCCGCCGGCGCGCACCGTCACGGTGACGGTCACGTCGCCGTAGGGCGAGGGCGAGGCAAGCCTCGCCCCTACAGCTCTTCGGATGCCTCCAGCAGGCCCGCGACGATGATCCCGATTGCGCAGACCAGGCTCACCCAGATTCCGATTCCGCGGCTTGCGAAGAAGAATGTGTCCGGGATCGAGATCAGCCTCACCAGGACGAGAACGGTCGCGATCGAGCCGATGCCGATCGCCACGAGGCTCGCGGGGACGGCGTCGGGCAGGTCGACTCCGAACTCGCGGACGATGACCAGGAGCGCAGCCACGAGTCCGAGGAAGAGGACGACCTTGCCGATCGTTCCCGTGTGCCAGCCGATGACCGACACCGTTGTGCCCTCGCCCTCGCCGGTGTACCAGCCTGTGAGCGCCGAGACCGCAAGCAGGAGCCCGAAGACGAGCGTGAGCCGCCCGCCGAGCCCGGGCATGCTGCTGGCGTCACTGAAAAGCGCACGGCCACGCATGCGCGGAGCGTCAGGGCTTTCCATCGGGTGAAGAATATGGCCTCGGCGGCGACGGGACGGCGACAACGGCTGCTCGCAGAGTTTCTACACTTCTTCCGTGGCCAAGGTCGAGACCAGGACCTCCTCCGAGGACAAGGCGCCTCCTCTCGATCCCCACGCTGTCGAGCGTGCCTACCGGCTCCACCGCGCTCGCCGCCGGGCGCGCCAGCGGTGGCATCGCGAGCGGCGTTGGGCGGGGGTCCGGTTCTGGCTCGTTCTCGCGCTCGCTCTCGCCGCTGTGGTGCTGCTCGCCGCACGAACCCTCGGCGAGATCGAGCGGGTCTTCGGGTTGTAGGAGCGTGCCCTCGAAGACGTTGAACGCAGGGCCAGGCGGCCTCGCCCTCGGCGGGCTCGTGTTCGGAGCTGGGATCGGCGCGCTTGCGACGGAGATAACGGCGTCCCGCCTGCTCGCGCCCTACTTCGGATCGTCGACGATCGTCTGGGCGAATCTGATCGGCATCGTTCTCGCCGCCCTCGCTCTCGGCTACTGGCTCGGCGGCCGACTCGCCGACAGACGGCCGAGGGCCGCGCTCCTCGGTGTCATCGTCCTGGTCTCCGCGGTATGCGTGGCTGCGATCCCTTTCGTCGCGGAGCCGTTCCTGGATCTCACCGTCCAAGGGTTGGATGACGCCTCCGCGGGCGCCGTGATCGGGAGCTTTATCGCGGTGCTGCTGCTCTGCGCGCCCCCGGTCGTGCTTCTCGGCATGGTGTCGCCGTTCGCGATCCGGCTCGCCGTCACGAGCATCGAGACGGCGGGCGCGGTCGCCGGACGCCTGTACGCGCTCTCGACCGCGGGATCGCTGCTCGGGACCTTTCTGCCCGCGCTGATCCTCATTCCGGCGATCGGCACCCAGCGGACGTTCCTCGTCATCGCGGCGCTGCTCGCGGCATCAGCGTGCTTTTTGCTCGGGGCGCGCTTTCTCGTCGTAGCGGGTGCGCTCGCCGCGCTCGTCGTTCTCCCACCCGGCGCGGTCAAGGCCGAGCAAGGGCTCCTGCACGAGGAGACCTCGTACCACCAGTACATCCAGGTCGTCGAGCGCTTCGACGGGCGCCGCGTCCTCCACCTGAACGAGGGCGTGGCCGTGCACTCGGTATGGCAGTCCGACGATGTGCTCACAGGCGGCGTCTGGGATGCGTTTCTCGCGCTCCCCCCGCTGCTTGGACGCCCGCTCGAACGGGTCGCGATCCTCGGCAACGCCGCCGGGACGACGGCCCGGGCGCTCGGCGTCTACTACCCGAAGGCGGAGATTGACGGCGTCGAGCTTGATGCGGCAGTCAGCCGCGTCGGTCGTCGGTTCTTCGGGCTCGGGGACAATCCGCGCCTGACCGTGCACGACGCGGATGCGCGTCCCTTCCTGCGCCGCACCGAACGGCGCTACGACCTCATCGTCGTCGACGCCTATCACCAGCCGTACGTGCCGTTCTACCTCGCCACCCGTGAGTTCTTCCGTCTCGTCCGGGAGCGGCTGGCTCCCGGCGGGATCGTCGCGCTCAATGTCGCGGCCGTGCCGGGCGACCGGCGCCTGGTGAACGGGATCGGCCGCACCGTCGCGGTGGAGCTCCCCCAGGTGCTCCAGTGGTCGGCTCTCCGCTTCAACACGCTCGTGCTCGGTCTGACGGAGGCGCTTTCGCCGCAAGAGCTCGAGCGCCGGCTGGCGAGCGGCCCGGCGGATCTGGCGCCGCTGAGGGAGCTGCTCGCACGAGACGTTCGCCCGCTCATCGCATCCGGCCGCCCGTGGACGGACGATCGCGCGCCCGTCGAGTGGATCACGGATCGCATGATCATCGCGTATGCGGCCGAGGGCGGGCGATTGGACGAGGACTCCTTGCCCACACGGCCGGTTCTTACGCCGTGATCTCGCTGGAGCGGCGCGACGGGCGCCCGCTGGTGATCGGTCATCGGGGCGCCGCCGCGCTCGCGCCGGAGAACACGCTCGCGTCATTTCGCGCCGCACTCGCCGCCCGAGTCGATCTCATCGAGTTCGACGTGCTCTCGTTGCGTGACGGAGAGCTCGCGATCGCGCACTCGGACGATCTTCATGAGGTCAGCCACGGCGCCGCACGCGGAACGATCGGCTCGATGACGCTTTCCGATCTTCGTCAGATCGCCCCGGATCTGCTGACGTTCGCCGAGGCGCTCACGTTCTTCGTCGACGAGGCCCCGGATATCGGAGTCCATGTCGACCTGAAGTCCGCGCGCGCGCTCGAAGATGTGGCGACAGCGCTCGCGCGCTTTGGTCTTCTCGAGAGGACCTTCGTGAGCTCGTTCCACCACGGCGCGCTGCGCCGCCTCGCCCGACTCGAGCCGCGTATTCGAATCGGCGCCTCGTTCCCGGAGGACCGGCTCGGCATCAGCCGGAGGCCGCGCTCCGGGCCTGTCGTGAGCCGAGGCCTGCGTTCGCTGCTTCCTCTCACACCTCTCCTCGTGTGGCCGTTGCTCGCTCGCGCGCGGGCCACGTCGCTCGTTCTCAAGCACGAGCTCGTCAGCCCTCGGACCGTGCGCCGTGCGCATGCGCGGGGCGCTTCGGTCGTCACGTGGACCGTCGACGACCCGGGGGATTTCTCTCGAGTCATGGCAGCAGGCGTCGACGCTGTCGTGACGAACGATCCATCGACATTCGTATCTACACTGAAGAGATGAGATTTGCCGCTCGCGTGTTAGTGGTCGGGTTCCTTGCCGCCTTGGCTCTCGTCGGCTTCTCGGCCGCGTTCGCGCTCGCAGCCGGCGGGGAGTCGGGTCACGCGCAGACGACCACCACTACGACCACGACCGGGCCTCCGCCCACGACAGCTCCTCCGCCCACGACAGCTCCTCCGCCCGTGCTTTCGCCGCCGACTCGGCCCCCGCGGCAAATCGGAGTTCCGGGAGGCGTCACGATCGCGGGTGTGGACGTGGGAGGTTTGCTGCCGTACGAGGCCTCAGCGCTCGTGAGAGAGTCTTTTGCGCGGCCGCTCGTGTTGATCGTCTCGCCCACACAGAAGGTGCGAGTCGCGCCGGAGGCGCTGGGAGCGAAGCCCGCGGTCAAGAAGGCCGTGAGCCGCGCCCGCTTCTCACGGCCGGGCGCATCGGTGCCGCTGCATGTCTGGGTCTCACGCGAGCGTATCCGCGGGTACGTCGAGAGCATGGGCAGGGAGCTCGATCGCACGCCCGTGAGCTCGCGGCTCGTCCTTCGCGGAGCAACTGTCGGCGCCACCCGTTCGGTCGACGGACGCCGCCTCGAACGCGTCGAGGGATCACGCGCGATCCGGGTCGCGTTGAAGACCAACACCCGGCCCCCAATACGGCTCTCGTTCGCCGTTTTGAAGCCGACGGTGGCCGCGGACAAGCTCGGGCCCGCCGTGGTCATCCTGCGTGGCTCCAACAGGCTTCGCCTGTACACGGGCGCGAGGCTCATGCGCACGTTCGGGGTCGCGACCGGACTGCCCGCGTATCCGACGCCCACGGGCAATTTCGAGATCGTGACGATGCAGCGCGATCCGTGGTGGTATCCGCCCCCGTCCGATTGGGCCGCGGACTCCGACCCCGTTCCGCCCGGGCCCGGAAACCCTCTCGGGACACGCTGGATGGGGATCTCGGCGCCGTACGTCGGTATCCACGGCACGCCCGACTCCGCCTCGATCGGCTACTCGGCCTCGCACGGCTGCGTCCGCATGCGAATCTCCGACGCGGAGTGGCTGTTCCAGCACGTGGAGGTCGGGACACCGGTCTTCATCGTCTCGAAGTAGGAGTGGGCAGTGGCGCACCGCGGGAGGCTGGTGGCACAGGGCGTCGCCGTCGGGCTCGTGGCGCTGCTCTTCCTCCTGCTCGTCTGGTCGCTCGTGACGGAGGAGGGTGGCGACCTCGCGGCAGCCGCCGCCCGCGGCGAGCGTCCGGAGGCGCCGGATTTCACACTCGAACGGCTCGATCGCGAAGGAGAGCTCACACTCTCGACGCTTCGCGGCAAGGCGGTCGTCTTGAACGCCTGGGCCTCCTGGTGCCTGCCGTGCAAGGAGGAGGCCCCGTTACTCGAGCAGGTCTGGCGGGAGAACCGAAGCCGCGGCCTGGTCGTCGTGGGACTCAACTCGAAGGATTTTCGCAAGGACGCGCAGCGGTTCGCACGCCGCTTCGATCTCACCTTCCCACTCGTCTACGACGGCCCCGGTGACGTCGCGGCCGATCGCTACGGCGTGACGGGATTTCCCGAGACGTTCGTCCTCGACCGCGAGGGAAGGGTTCTCGAGGTCTTCGTGGGGGGCGTCGACGCGGATGAGGATCGGGCGCGTCTTCGCGCTGCGGTGGATCGCGCGCTCGCCACGTGAGAGCGCTTCTGGTGGCGCTCGCCGCCGTCTGCGCTTTCGCGGCCGGCGCGCTGGCAGCAGGCCCCCCGGATGCCGCCGACCTCGAGGCCGAGCTCGTCTGTCCAGTGTGCGAGACCACGCTCGACCAGTCGGACGCGCCAGTCGCGCAGCGGATGAAAGCGTTCATCCGCGAGCGCATCGCCGCGGGCGACACCGAGCGGGAGATCAAGGACGCGCTCGTGTCCGAGTTCGGCCGGGGAGTTCTCGCGACTCCTCCCAAGAGCGGCTTCGGCCTCATCGCATGGCTGCTTCCGTTGGGCGCCCTGGTCGCGGGTGTGATCGCTGTCGTCCTGCTTGTCCGCAGGTGGAGCGGGCGACGTGAACCGCCCTCTCCACCAGCTCCGCTCGACCCGGACCTGGAGCGCCGGGTCGACGAGGAGCTCGCCCGGTTCGAGCGCTAGTTGCTCCCCGCCGTGAGCCTGTCGGCGATTCCAATCGCCTTTCTGGCCGGATTTGTGTCGTTTCTGGCGCCGTGCGTGCTTCCGCTGGTGCCCGGCTACCTCTCAGCCGTCTCCGCAGTCGACGCAGACAAGCTCGGGCAGCCGGGAAACGCGAGGCGTGTGGTGGCTGCGAGCGTCCCTTTCGTTCTCGGGTTCACGGCGGTCTTCGTGCTGCTCGGGGTAGGGGCGGCGCTCGTCGGGGGCCGACTCCTCTCGGATCAGTTCCTGCTCGAGAGGGTCGCGGGCTTCGTGCTCGTCGTCTTCGGCTTCGCGTTCATGGGGCTCCTACCCTGGCCCGAGCGGTTGCTCGGCGCGGGGTTGCTGCGGGGCGCCCGGAGCCGCGGCTCGCGCTTCCTGCTCGGCGGGGCCTTCGCGGTGTGTGCGGCGCCGTGCATCGGCCCGGTGCTCGCGGCCACACTGGTGCTCGCGGGCTCGTCGGACACCGCGCTCGAGGGCGCGCTGCTGCTGGCCGTGTACTCGCTCGGGCTCGCCGTCCCATTCGTGCTCGCCGGCGCGATCTTCTCGCGTGCGATGGGCGCCTTCCGCTGGATCCGCGACCACTATCGCGCCATCCAGGTGGCGGGGGGCGCCGTCATGGTCGCGCTCGGGCTGCTGCTGTTCTTCGAGCGCTTCTACGTGCTGCGGGTGTATCTGAACCGCTTTCTAGAGTGGCTCGGCCTCGAGCCTGCATTCTGATGACCTTCATACGAGTGAGGCTTGCCTCGCTCGAAGCGCCACCGACGACGAGTGCGAGCGCGAGGACGAGGACGAGGACGAGGACGAGGCAAGCCTCGCCCCTACAGCGGGGGGCGCGAAAGGATCAGCGAGCCGGATTCGACCACTTCCTGCGCCATCCGGACTCCTTCGAGCACCGCTTCGACGTCGACACCGCGATGCGCTGGCCGGTACGGACCGAGGCGGCGCGCGGCTTTCTCGAGCTGGCGGTCGCACCCTGGTCGGTTGCCACGGCCGGCGTGGAGCCAGGCGACTGCGACGTGCACGAGCCCCTGCAGGAAGTCGCGCTCGGCGGCGGGCGCGTCGCGCCACTCGTCCTCGAGCTCCTCGTGGGCTTCGAAGTACTCCCCGGCTCGAATCAGCTCCAGCCCTCGCTCGAGCCCCATCTCACGATTATCCAGCGCCACCGAATGCTAGTGTCGGCCTCGTGGCGACGATCCTGCTGGCGGGGGTCGACCTCTTCTTCCGAAGCAAGCTCGAAGGGCTCCTGCCGGACCACCGCTTTGTTACCACCGACAGCGTCGACCCGCCGGATCTCGTCATCGCGGACATCTCACGAATCGAGCCGGAGGAGGTCGTCGACACGTGGCCAGACGTGCCGATCATGGGCTTCACGAACCACACCGACCGCTCCGGCCTGCAGCGGGCGCACACCGCCGGCTTCGACCAGGTGATCGTGAAGTCGGCACTCGTGGAGCGGGCTCCGGCGCTCGTCGCGGAGCTCACAGGCGTCCCTCTAGACTCGACGTCGTGACGTACATCATCGCCGAGCCCTGCATCGACATAAAGGACAAGTCCTGCGTCGATGTTTGCCCGGTCGACTGCATCCACGAATTCGAGCGGATCCTGATCATCGACCCAGAGGAGTGCATCGACTGCGGTGCGTGCGAACCGGAGTGCCCGGTGGAGGCGATCTTTCCCGAGGACGCGCTCCCGGATAAATGGAACGCCTTCGTCGAGATCAACTACGCGTTCCCGGACCCGGCGAAGATCAACCCGCTCGTCGACACGTACGCCACCGAGAACAACGTCCAGAACGAGCCGATCGCGTAGTCGCGATCAGGCAGGCAGCAGGTACGCACAACGGCGCTTGTCGCCGGGGAGCGGGGAGGGCGCGATCTTCCCTACGCGAAAGCGCCCGTCGCCGTCCTCGACCTCGGCTCCAACGTCGGGCAGGTCACCCGGCCGCTCCTCGAGCGTGTAACCGGCGTGCGACCAGCGGAACACGAGGTAGCCGCCTCTGCCGTTCTCGTCCATCTCGCGAGAGATGCTATCGGCGGGCTGCAGAAGGTGGCAGCTCGACGCGGATCGTCGAGCCGCGTGGATACCGCACCTCCGAGCTGAAGCGCGCGTTCAGGGTCGCGGCTCGCTCGGCGAGCGCCTCCAGCACGGCGCTCCGCCGCTCGGGCGGGCCGTCGTCGGAGACAACCAGCTCGGCGCCCCCGCTGGGCGTCTCGCGGATCGAGACGTCGATTCGGCTCGGAGCGCCTCGGCGCACTGCCTGGTCGATCGCCTCCCGCACGATTTGATAGAGGGCCGTCTGCGCATGCTCGCCGAGCTCGTCGCCGTGCTCGATGTCGAGATCGATCTGGATCTCATGCCGTGAGGCAAAACGGCGGCCAAGGGCGGTGACGGCAGCCACGAATCCGACCTCACTGAGGGCCTTCGGCTCGAGATCCTCGCACAGCGTGCGCAGCTCGCGGGCCGCGCCGCGCGAGAGCTCGAGCGCTCGGCTCAGGATCTCCTCGGCTCGCTCGCGCTCGCCATTCCGGAGCGCCGCGAGCGCGGCATCCACGATCTGCGCGATCGCCGAGAGATGCTGGACCGGACCATCGTGCAACAGCTCTCCGAGCCGGCGGCGTTCCTCTTGCTCCGCGAGGATCGTCTCCGCGAGGAGGGCTCGCTCGGCGTTTTCGCTCAATCGATCATCGCCTCGCGCAGCGCGATGGCGACCGCCTGGGTGCGCGTGTCCGCCTCGAGCTTGGCGAGGATATGACGGACGTGGCTCTTCACCGTCTCCTGGCTGATGAAGAGCTTGTCGGCGACGTCGACGTTCGACATGCCGTCGGCGAGCAGCTGCAGGATCTCGCGCTCGCGTGGCGTCAGGAGGTCGGCCGTTGTCTTGCCGGACACGAACTCGGCCATCAGCCCGGGATCGACGAAGGTCTCGCCCGCCGCCACTTTCTCGATCGCTCGGAGCAGCGTCTCGTGCGGGGTCTCCTTGAGGATGTACCCGAGCGCGCCCGACTCGAGCCCCCGTTGCAGCAGGGACTTCTCCCCGTAGGCGGTAAAGATCAAGACCGCGGTGCCGGGGACCTTCTCGGCGATCTTCTCGGTCGCCTCGAGGCCGTCCATGTCCGGCATGCGGAGATCCATGATCACGACGTCGGGCTGACGCCGCTCGGTCAGCGCGACGGCGGAGGCGCCGTCGGTCGCCTCACCGATCACACGAATCCGTGACGAGCGCGACAACGCGAGGCGCAGACCTTCGCGCACGACTTCGTGGTCGTCGACGATCAAGCAGGTGATCTCATCGGCCACCATGCGATTCTACGAGGCGGCTCGGCGCGCTCCTGCTTAGAGGCTTGATGTGAAACTCACGGCGGGCCGGATGACGGCCACGACACGGCACCGGATCACCACCCTCCCTCGCCGTCCAGGCTCACTAGCCTGCACGGCGCGTGAGTGCGTCGCCCGGCTTGGTCGTGACCGCCACCGACTGCGCGTCAGTTCCACATCAAGCCTCTAGATCGTCAAGGCAAGTTGCCGAGGTTCCCGGGTCGCAGGCGGTCGACGGATCGGCGAGGGGGTAACCGCCGTTGCTCTTCTGACAGGCTCGGTGATCGACTTCGCCATCCCCGACGGCAGATAAGCGCGCGCTGCGTAGAGCGCTTCGTATCGCTCGGCCTCCTCCGGCCAATCCTCCGCGAGAGTCTCGAGAAAGTGCTCCCGCGTCCCCGGACGGAGATAGAGCACGTTCGCCCAGATGCTGCGAGCGCCGGCCGCGCGCGCCTCGCGGACGACTTCCTCGAGCTGCTCCGGGCGGTCCGAAAGGCAGGGCAGTATCGGCGCTATCCCGACGCCGACGTCGATGCCAGCCTCGGAGAGCCGCCGGACAGCTTCTAAGCGGCTGCGGGGCGGGGCGGTGCCCGGCTCCGTCGTCCGCCAGACCCGTTCGTCGAGCGTGGGGATGGAGAAGTACACACTGAGCTCCGCCCGTGCCGAGGCCTCTTGCAGCACGTCGATGTCGCGGACGACGAGCGGACCGCGGGTGATGATCGAGAACGGTGTCCAGGCGTTTGCCAGCTCGGAGAGGCAGGCGCGCGTGAGCTTGAAGCGCCCCTCGGCGGGTTGGTAGGGATCGGTCGCGGCGCCGATCGAGACGGTCTCGCGCCTCCAGGAGCTGCGCCCGAGTTGGCGCCTGAGCACCTCGGCGACGTTCGTCTTGACGCGAATCGAGCGCCCGTAGCGGTCGTCGGATGGCCGGTCGGCGCGCTGCTCGAAGTGGCGGACGTAGCAGAACGTGCAGCGGTGAACGCAGCCCATGTACGGGTTCAGCGACCACTTGAACGGCATCCCGCGGACGGCGTTCAGGGCGGACTTACATGGTTCCAGCCGGTATTCGGCGCGCATCCGGTCAGCATAGAACACATGTTCGATAAACCCCGGCAGACGTGCGACCGATGGAAGTCTCGGGGTGAACGCCTTTGTCGCAATCGTGCTGTCGCTACTGCATTCGCTGGCCATCACGGGGATCGCGTATGTCCTCGTTTTCTGGGCCTTGTTTCCTTGGGAGAACCACGACGATCCGACCTCCGACGATTGGCTGATCGCCGTTGCCGCGATCCTCTTCGCGAGTTCGGCAGCGACGTTTGTCACGCTGGTCGCGAAGAGGAGACGACTCGCGAGGATCGCTTTCGCCGTGCATCTCGCGGTGGCTCTCGCGATCTTGGTGGGCGCACTGGAAAGCTCTCAGCACAGCGATCCCCGGCCTGTCGGGGTTGCCCTCGGGGTCGAGATGATCGGCCTCATGGCTTTCGCAATTCGATTTCGATCGGCGGACATCGCGCCTAGCCAGCTGTAGAGTCGCCCGCCATGGATGAGCTCGACGGCGGGATCCGGCGCGTCACGCTCCCTCTGCCGACGCGGCCCGGGCACGTTCACTCGTACCTGCTCCCCGG
Organism: Actinomycetota bacterium; assembly: GCA_013812465.1. The sequence goes on along the minus strand of JACCTK010000295.1, from coordinate 15,368 downwards.
CGATAACGGCTGGATCGTCGTCGACACCGGGGTCGGCACGCCCGACGCGAAGGAAGTCTGGCGCGCGGAGCTCGAGCGTGCCGGCGGGCCAGTCGCCGCGATCTTCGTCACCCACTTCCACCCGGATCACGTCGGCGCCGCCGGAGATCTGCACGAGCTGACGGGCGCGCCGGTCTACCAAGGGACGCTCGACTACGCTCAGTGCGAGCTCGTGTGGGGCAATCCGAACTGGTCCGAGCGGATTCGCGACTGGTTTCAGTTGCACGGCGTTCCCGATGACGTCACGGCCGAGCTCGTCGGCCAGAGCTCGCTCTACCGGCCCTTCGTTCGCTACCAGCGCGATCCCGTGCTCGTGGAGGCGGGCGAGCACTTGGACGGCTGGGAGCTCGTCGCCGCGCCCGGGCATGCTGACGGCCAGCTCTGCCTGCTCAAGGACGGCGTCCTCATCGCCGCCGATCACCTTCTACCGAGGATCACACCGACCGTCGGGCTCTGGCCGGCAAGCCGTGCCGACCCGCTCGGGGACTACCTTGGCGCCCTTCGGCGAGTAGCGGAGCTCGACGCCCACGTCGCCCTGCCCGGCCACGGCGAGCCGATCCACGATCCGGCGGGACGCGCGCGGGAGCTGCAAGAGCACCACCGCCTGCGTCTCGAGGAGGCGGTCGCGGCGCTCGGACCGGAGCCGAAAACGGGCTACGAGCTCTCGTTCGCGCTCTTCGGCGAGGATCTCAAGCCGGCGAGTCGTCGCTTCGCAGTCGCCGAGACCTTGTCCCACGCTGAGCGGCTCGTGAACGACGGAGCGGCCTGCCGGCACGAGGTCGACGGCGCGGTTTCCTATACTGCGGCCTGATCGATGGTGGACGACCACCCGCCTAGTACCGGCGCCCCTTCGGGGGCGTTTCCGTATCCCAGCTCTGGGTCGCATCGAGCCCGAGACGGCCAGGGGCGCTCGTGAGCACCTCCCTCCGCATCGTGATCGTGTTCCTCCTCGTCTTGGGGAACGCGATCTTCGTGACAGCGGAGTACGCGCTCGTCACCGCGCGGCGGAGCCGGCTCGAGGAGCGCGCGCTGCGTGGAGGCCGTGGGGCAAAGACGGCGCTGCGCCTGATGGACGATCCGGTGCGCTTCATCTCGACGGTTCAGGTCGGAATCACGATCTCGGCGATCCTGCTCGGCGCAATCGGCGAGCCCCTGCTCTCCGGCTTGATGGATCCGCCGCTCTCGAACACGGTCGCCTTCCTGATCGCGTTCGCCATCCTGACCTACCTCTCCGTCGTCCTCGGCGAACTCGTGCCGAAGGCGGTGGCGCTCCAAAAGGCCGAGAGGCTCGCGGTCGCGCTCGCACTGCCGCTCGACTGGCTCGCCAGGATCACGCACCCGCTCGTATGGGCGCTGCAGAAATCGGCGAATGTCGCGCTGCGCGCTCTTCGCGTGAAACCGGCGCCGGCGGGCATGATTGCGTACACACGCGAGGATATCCGCCACAGCGTCGCCGCGGCCGAGGACGTCGGCGAGTTCCACGAGGCGGAGGAGGAGATGCTCTACAAGGTCTTCGACTTCGCGTCGAAGGAGGTCGATGCGGTGATGGTCCCGCGACCCGATGTTGTCGCGATCTCGGTGGACATGGCGCCGGAGGAGGCGCTCGCCACGGTGGTCAACTCGCCGTACACCCGCTACCCGGTCTACCGCAACTCGCTCGATGAGATCGTGGGCATCCTGCACGTCCGCGATCTCTTCGCCGCCATGCACGATCTCGGAATCGCCGCGGTGCGACTGGAGACGATCTCGCGGCCGGCGTTTGTCGTCCCGGAGACGAAGGACCTGGCGGCGCTCCTTGCCGATTTCCGGCGCGAGAAGCAGCACATGGCGATCGTCGTCGACGAGTACGGAGTGGTGGACGGGATCGTCACGCTCGAAGACCTGATCGAGGAGATCGTCGGTGAGATCGAGGACGAGTTCGACCTGCCCGACACGTCGGTCGAGCGTGTGGACGAGACCCACGTCAGAGTCGATGGCTCGTACACCATCGACGACTTCAACGAGGCGTTCGGCGCGCACCTCGATCAGGACGATTACCACACGCTCGCGGGTCTCGTCTTCGGCGCGCTCGGACGCGCCGCCGAGGTCGGCGACGAGATCTTCGCGGACGGTCTCCGCCTCGGTGTGCTCGAAGTCGAGGGCTCGAGAATCTCCCGGATCGAGATCGAGTTCGGGATCGGCGACAAGCCGAAGCCGGCGGGCGAGTCGGAAGCTGCTTAGAACTCGTTTCACATTGACGCTTCGTCGCGCACCCCGGCGGCACAAGGCTTCATTGTGAAACGAGTTCTTAGAAGCAGCGGTTCCGCGTTCCGTCACCGCGACTTCAGGCTCTTCTGGGTCGCGCTGGTCGCTTCGAGCTTCGCAGTGAATATGGCGACCGTCGCCGTCGGGTGGCAGGTGTACTCCGTCCGCGAGAACCCTCTCGACCTGGGGCTCGTCGGTCTCGCGGAGTTCCTCCCCCTCCCGCTGCTCGCGCTGCCTGCGGGCCAACTCGCAGATCGGGTCTCGCGCCGGCTCCTCTACCTCTTCATGATCACGGTCGACATCGGCGTCGCGCTCGGGCTCCTCGCGATCACGCGCTCGGGCGCCGACGAGGTGTGGCCGTTCTTCGCGCTCGCTTTTGCGATGGGAGTAGGGAGCGCGATCGGCGCGCCCGCGGGCCGCGCCCTCACGCCCTCGCTCGTTCCCAGGGAGATCCTGGTGAGCGCGCTCGCACAGCGCTCGATCGCGTTTCAGCTCTCGCTGGTCGCGGGCCCGGCGGCTGGGGGTCTCCTGTTCGCGCTCCGACCTGAGCTCGTGTACATCGTCGGGATAGGGCTCTCGCTCGTCGCGTTCGCGTGCGTGCTCGCCCTCCACGCTGGCCGTGTCGCTGCTGCCGTGGGCGCCGCGGGTCTCGAGGAGGTTCTCGCCGGCGTGCGGCTCATTCGCCGGACGAAGGTCTTGTTCGGCGCGATCTCCCTCGATCTCTTCGCCGTTCTGCTCGGAGGCGCCGTCGCTCTCCTCCCGATCTTCGCGAAGGACATCCTCGAGGTTGGGCCGACCGGCCTCGGGCTGCTCCGCGCCGCTCCGGCTGTGGGATCGTTCGCTGCCGCGCTCTTCATCGCGCGGCGTCCCCTCAGGCGGCGAGCCGGTCGCACGCTGTTTCTCGTCGTGGCCGCGTTCGGCGTGTGCATGGTCGTGTTCGGCCTCTCGCGCGAGATGTGGCTCTCGATGCTGGCCCTCGCGCTCGGAGGCGCGTTCGACCTGGTGAGCGTGGTTCTTCGCTCGACGATCCTGCCGCTGGTGACTCCCGACGAGTTGCGCGGACGCGTGAACGCGGTCGAGATGGTCTTCATCAGCGCGTCGAACGAGCTCGGGGCGTTCGAGTCGGGAGTCGCGGCCGCGCTCGTCGGCGCGGTCCCGGCGGTTCTCTTCGGTGGGGTCGCGACGATCGCGATCGCCGTTCTCTGGTGGCGCTTGTTCCCCTCGCTGGCGCAGGTCGACCGGCTCGACGACCTGACGCCCGTTGAGCTTCCTAGCGCCGCGCCCGGCTGAGCAAACGCCCGGCGCCGACGTTCCGGATCGACGCGTCGACGAGCTCGATCGGATGGAGCGCGGGAAGGGGACGCTGTGCTCGGCGCAGCGCCTGCGACACCTGGACCAGGCAGCCTGGATTCGCGCTTGCGTACGCCTGCGCGCCCGTCGCCAGAATGTGCCCGGCCTTGCGGTCGCCGAGCTCACGGGCGGCCTCGGGCTGCACGATGTTGTAGATCCCGGCTGAGCCGCAGCAGAGGTCCTGCTCCGCGGGCTCGACGACGTCCAGCGCCGGAATCCGGCCAAGAGCGTCCAGCGAGGCCAGCGGGAGCGCTTGCGCGTGACGGAGATGGCAGGAGTCCTGGAGCGCCACCTTCATGGAGAGCGGGTGGCGTCGTGCCTGCGGACGAGCATCAGCGAGAAACTCACTGACGTCTCGGACCTTTCCGGCGAAGTCCGCGGCGCGCTCATCACCCAAGAGCCAGCCGAGCTCCTTCAAGTGTGACCCGCAGCCGGAGGAGTTGACGATCACCAGCTCGACGCCCTCGAAGGCGGTGACCAGCTGCCGTGCGAACGACTTTCCCTCCTCCAGCCGGCCCGCATGCACCGACAGCGCGCCGCAGCAACCCTGGGGCGGCGCGACGACCTCATAGCCGTCAGCCGCGAGGACGCGGGCGGTCGCCGCGTTCACGTCGGGGAAGACCGCGCGCTGGACGCATCCGGTCAGGACGCCCACGCGCCCCCGCCGGGCGCCTTCTGGATGCGTGATGCTCGCCACCTCGCCGTGGCCGCGCCATGGAGGCGCGACGTCGATGAGCGGCCTGAGCCGCCGGGGCAGGGGAATGCCGCGCCCGAGCTCGGCGAGCGCGAGCGCCGCTCGCATCCGCCGATGGTAGGGCAGCACGCGAAAGAGAAGACCGCGGAGCAGGCGGTCGCCGAGCGGCCGCTGGTGCTCCTCCTCGACCGCCGCGCGGGTCGTCTCGATCAGCCGGTCGTAGCGAACTCCGGAGGGGCACGACGAAACGCATGCCATGCATCCGAGACAGCGGTCGAAATGGGTCGTGACGGTGTCGTTCAGCGTCACGGTTCCGTCGAGACGCGCGTCCATCAGGTGGATCCGGCCGCGCGGCGAGTCCATCTCCTCGCTCCAAAGGACGTAGGTCGGGCACGTGGGCAGGCAGAAGCCGCAGTGCACGCAGTCGGCCGTCAGCTCGCGAATCACGCGGAAAGAACCCCGTTCGGATCGAGCTCACGCCTGATCCGCTCTACCAGGCGCTCTTCGATCGCGCCTTGTAACAGTCTGTTACTTGGCCCATCGTCGGCGGAGTACGCGACTCCGGAAGCGGGGCGGACGACGGCATCGCCGAGCTCGGCGAGTGTCTCCTCGAGCAGTCCGGGGTCGAAGCGGATGCGCTCCCGCGCTGCCCCCTGGCGACGGCGCGAGACATCCCACGCCTCTCGCTCGACCTCGACCCCGCCGACGAGCGCTTTCGCGGCCGCGATCTGCGCCTCCACCGCACGAGGAGAGCCCTCGAACAGAACGAGGACGCCGCCCGGATGGAGGACGTCGAGGGCGCTCGGTTGCAGCTGCGAGCCGAGGAGGGCGCGAACGACGCTCGCGGCATCGCCGGTCTCGACCGCGAGTGTCTGCTCGGCCTTCGGCAGGGGGTGTAGACGGAGGCTGACGCGCGCGATCAGAGCGAGCCGTCCCTCAGAGCCGCAAACGAGCCTCGCGAGGTCGTAACCCGCCACGTTCTTGACGACCTTGCCGCCGGCGCTCGCGATCGTCCCGTCCGGCAGCACGAGCGTGACGCCGAGGACGAGGTCGCGGGGCGCGCCGAAGCGATGGCGCAGCGGTCCGGACAGGTTCTGCGCGAGGAGCGCCCCGACGGTCGGGTCGCCGGGCGGATCGAGCGACAGCCTCTGCCCGTGCTCCGAGAGGGCGCTCTGCAAGGCCGAGAGGCGCACCCCGGCCTCCACCGTGCACGTGAGATCGCCCGCCTCGTGCTCCAGAATCCGGTCGAGTCCCTCGGTGGTGAGGTCCTCTCCGATCGCGACCCGCCTACCCTCGGTGTGGGCGCCGACAAGCAGCTCCGCGGCCTGCTCCAGGCTAGAGACGCTCGGCAACGCCCATTCTCTCGAGCGGATGCACGCGATAGGGACCCGGCACCTCGCCGCAGAGCCGAGGTGTGGGGATCACCTTGCCCGGATTGCAGAGCCCATCGGGGTCGAAGGCGCGACGCACGCGCTCGAAGACCTCGAGATCCCGCTCGGAGAACATGCGCGGCATCGAGCAGGCCTTGTCCATTCCGACCCCGTGCTCACCCGTGAGCGAGCCTCCCGCGTCCAAGCACGCGTCGAGGATCGCCTCGGCGAGGACGCGCGCCTGCTCCGTCTCTCCCTGCTCCGCGTCGTAGAGGACGAGCGGATGGAGATTGCCGTCGCCCGCGTGGAAGACGTTCCCGACCCGCAAGCCGTGGATCTCGGAAAGCTCCTGGATCCGCCGCAGAACTCCCTGAAGCCGGGTTCTCGGCACCACGCCGTCTTGGACGTAGTAGTCGGTCGCGACTCGCCCCATGGCCGCGAACGCCGACTTGCGCCCCTTCCAGAGGAGCGCGCGAGCGAGATCGTTCGTCGCAGCCCGGATCTCGAATGCACCGCACTCGGCGCAGATCCTCTCGACCTCGGCGGCGTCCTCCTCGACCTGTGCGGACACGCCGTCGAGCTCCACGAGGAGGACGGCGCCTGCTCCGGCGGGATAGCCGGGGGCGACGGCGAGCTCGGCGGCCTCGATCGTGAGCCGGTCCATCATCTCGAGCGCGGAGGGGAGAATCCCCGCAGCGACGATGCCGGACACCGCTGCGCCGGCCGCATCGGTGGTCTCGAACGCTGCGAGGAGCGTCTGCACCGCCTCCGGAGCTCGGACCAGGCGAAGCGTCACCTGAGTGACGATGCCGAGCGTTCCCTCCGAGCCGACGACCATGCCCAAGAGGTCGGGACCGTCCGGGTCGAGCGCCTTGCCGCCGAGCTCGACGGTCTCGCCGTCGGGCAGCACTAGCATCACGCCCGTGACATGGTGGACGGTGAAGCCGTTCTTCAGGCAGTGCGCGCCACCCGAGTTCTCGGCGACGTTGCCGCCGATCGTGCAGACCTGCTGGCTCGAGGGATCGGGCGCGTAGAAGAACCCTTCGGCGGCGACCGCGCGGGTGACGTCGAGGTTGGCGACTCCCGGCTCGACGACGACGCGCTGGCTGGCGAGGTCGATCTCCAAGATGCGATTCATGCGCGCGAGCGACACGACGACGCCTCCCGCGAGCGGCGTCGCGCCCCCTGAGAGGCCCGTTCCCGCGCCACGCGCAACAAAGGGAATGCGCTCCCTGCTACACGCGCGTACGACCACCTGCACGTCTTCGGTCGAGCCGGGAAGGACGACCAGCTCCGGAATCGCCCTGTGTCCGGTGAGACCGTCGCACTCGTAGACTCGGAGTTGCTCCGGCTCGGTGATCACGTTCTTCGCTCCCAGCGCGCGCTGCAGCTCCAGCACGAAGGGGGCCGGAAGCGTCATCGACGCGAGTCTAGATGCTTGATCGGGAATTGAGGCGCGAGGAGGGGGCGGTCACGACCAAGCCGGGCGACGCACTCACTCGTCGTGCAGGCTGATAAGCCTAGACGACGAGGGAGGGTGGTGATCCGGCGCCGTAACGTGGCCGTCATCCGGCCCGCCGTGAATTCCCGATCAAGCATCTACGGCCCGCAGGAGGCCGAGCCCATGAGCTCATCCCGCCGCCCAGAACTCCTCGAACACTCGAGGGTCGCTGGGGAGGGCGAGAACCTCACGCACGAGCCCATCTTCGATGCCGAAGAGGAGCACTTGCTCGAGCTCGAGGCTGCGTCCGTTTCGCGAGCCGCGCGCGACGTAGATCGCCGCCGCCCGCTTCTCGCTCGCCAGAACATCGCGGAGCTCGGATCCGTACGTCCCGCCGGTCTCCTTCGGCAGCCGGCCGAGAAAGCGGAAGATCTCCTCGCGGCCTCGGTAGACGCCGGCCATCACCCCCTGCCCCGGAACCGTCCAGACCGCCTCCTCGGCGAAGAGCCCACGCAGCCCGAAGCCCTCCGTCCGCGCGAACGCGTCGAAGATCGCGCGTACCAGCGCCTCGTTCACCGCTCTATCGCTCACTACGGGCTCTCTCCCAGCGGGCGATGAGGCCCTCGACATGGCGGTGCTGAGCAGCGGTGAACGGGATGCGCGACACCAAACGGCGAGCCTCCGCAGGATCGTCGTTCTCGACGGCTGCCTCCAGATGCTCGCGGAGCGGATTCGGCTGCCGGAGCTGGCGGCGCAGCCAGCGACGCAGGCTCACCGTGGCCTGATCGGTCACCGTTGCAGGCTAGACGCTCGACGGAGATGACGAGCGACGTCGTCGCTAGTTCGGGAAGGTCTCTTCCTCCTCGGTGTCCTCAGGCTCCGACTTGCTGTCCTGGGAGCTCGCCGCGGGCGGCTCGTCGTCGGCCAAGCTGTACGCGCTGAGCCGTGACGACAGGCCGTCCATCCAGCTCACCGCCTCCGGCTCGTCACCCGGGTCTTTGGCGGATCGCTCCCGGCGCCCTTTGCGGCCGGACACAGGCGCGGATCGCGGACGCCTCTCCTTGGGCGGGCGCGCGGAGTCTGGCCCGGCGTCGTCCTGATCTGCGCCTTTGGCCAAGGAGGGAAACTTGGCGAGCGGCGGAAGGCCAAGCCCGACGATCGAGGGCTCGGCGGGTTCCGGAGCGACACTTTTCTCGGCCTCGGCTCCGAGCAGGGGCGCCGGACGCGGCAGGGGCTTTTTCTCGATCGGCTGGCGGGGCATGTCCGGATCGACCACGTAGTCGGGCAGGGGGCCCAGATCCGGCTCGGGCTCGAGTGCCGACACCGGTTGCGGCGCCTTTGTGACCGGTGCTGGATCCCGCCTCGAGTCGACCACGAAGTCCGGCAGCGGCTCGGGCTCGCGCGGCGCTTCCAGATCCTGGGCCGGGTCTCTCGTCACTATCGGCTCCGGCTCCTGCTCCGGCTCGATACCGAACTCCGGCACGTGATTTGGCTCGAAGGCCGCGATCGGAGCCGGTTCGTGTGCGGGCTCCGGCTCCGGCTCTGGCTCTGGCTCTGGCATGGGCTCCGGCTCGGGCTCCGGCGCCGGCTCCGTGACCGCTTCCGGCGCGAGCACCGGCTCGGCCACGGGTTCTGGCTCGGGCACCGACTCGACGGCAGAGTCGACGGGTTCCGGCTCAGGCGCCAGCTCGACGAACGGCTTCGGCGGCGGCATCGGCTCGAAGATCGTCTCTTCCGGCGCCGCCTCGGTAACAGCCTCGAGCTCTGGCGCCGCTTCCACGACGGGCTCGGCCCCGGCTTCGAACTCCGGCTCCGGTTCCGGGTCGGGCTCCGGCTCTGCATCGAGGACCGGCTCTGCCTCGAAGACGGGCTGTGCCTCGAGGACCGGCTGTGCCTCGAGGACCGGCTCTGCCTCGAAGAACGGCTCTGGCTCAGGGACGAGCTCGACAGTCGGCGTCGGCTCGAATGCTTCGAAGTAGGCGACCGGCTCCGGCTCCGGCTGGAGCTCCGGCTCCGGCGCCACGATGTAATCGGGAAGCCCGTCTGCCTCCGCGTCTGCGTCCTCCATCGGCTCGGATTCCGGGCTTGTCAGCGTCCACCCTCCGACGGCGTCGTCCCACGCCGGCTTCGCCTCCGCAGGCTCGAGGAACCCCAGCTCGAGCTCGGTCGTCGGCGGCATCTCCCACAGCGGTCGCCCGACGACGAGTCGCTCTCGAAGCTCGAGGCGCCGAACCTTGTCGCCCGGCGCGGTCGGCAGCTCGTCGACGAACTCGATGTCGCGCGGGAGTTCGTGTTCGGCTAGCGACTGCGCCATGTCCTGGCGGATCTCGGCCTCCAGCGCGACCGAGCCCTCGACGCCTGGCGCCAGGACGACGAATGCCCTCAAGAACTGCCCGCCACGCTCGAGATCGCGCACGCCCACGACAGCGCTCGCGGTGATGGCGTCGTGCAGACGAAGCGCGCGCTCGCTTGCGTACGGGCCGAAGCGCTCGCCGCGGCTCGTGAGCATGTCCGCCGCTCGTCCGAGATACCAGAGGAATCCGTCCGCGTCAGCCGTCGCCACGTCACCGGTCATGTACCAGTCACCGCGGAATGCCTCTTTCGTCTTGTCCGCCGCCTCCCAGTACCCCGCGAACAACGTGGGAGTTCGGCCCCGGACGGCCAGCTCGCCCTCGGCGCCGGGCGGGACCGGGTTGCCGCCGTCATCGACCACCACGACCTGATGTCCCGGCAATGGAAGCCCGAGCGATCCCGGCTTGAAGCCCGCTTCCGCCCCGTTTCCGACGACGACGTTCGTCTCCGTCTGCGAGTAGCCGTCGTGGATGACGAGGCCCCATGTCTCCTCGAAGACCGCGCTCACCTCGGGGTCGAGATAGTCCCCCGTCGAGACCAACCTCCGCAGCTGTGGCGGTCGGAAGCGTCCGAGCTCGGGTTGTCGAGCCAGCGCAGCGTACTCGGCGGGACTCTGGTTGAGAATCGTCGTACCGAAGCGATAGATGAGGTCGAGTCGTTCCAGTGGCTCGAATTCGCCCTCGTGGAGCAACGTCTCGGCGCCGCGTGACCAGGGGCCGAGAAGCGCGTGCCAGATGCTGTTCGGAGAGCCCGGGGGAGCGGTGGACCAGACGGCGTCGCCACGGCTTGCGTCGAGCCAGTACTCGGCGGCCACACGGGTGGCGAACACCGACGCATTCGTGTGGGAGACGAGGTGGGGGCCCCCGACGGTTCCCGCGCTCGTCAGCACGAACGCGAGATCGCGGGACGAGGAGTCGTGCGTCGGCGCCTGCTCGGGCGCGCCGAGTAGAAGCGGGTGCGCCTCGTCCACGTACAGGAGGTGAGGGCTATCGGACATGCGCACGATCTCCGGCTCTGCCGCTCGAGCGGCGACGACCAGGCGTGGGCTCGTGGTCGTCATGCGATCGTCGAGCGTCGACGCCGACACGGTCACGGGCGCCGGCGCCACGACGGCGCCCACCTTCAGGCACGCGAGCACGATCTCGAGCCAGTCGACATTCGTTCCCACGAGCACCAGCACGCGATCGCCTGGCCTGACGCCGCGCTCGCGTAACAGTGAGCTCCAGCGTGCGCTTCTCTCGGCCAGCTGGAGGAAGCTCCGCGGCTCGATGACACCGTCCTCGCCGAGCACCGTCACCGCCTGTCGCTTCGGGTCGAGGGCGAGCGCCTCCACGACGTCACGCGTGAAGTTGAACCTCTCCGGGATCTGCCAGCGGCCATCCGCGATCGCGGGATAGAGCGCGAGCTCGAGGGGCGAGGACGGAAGCCCTCCTCGTTGCGCGCTGCGGCGACCGATGCGAAGCTTCTTCACGGCACGACCATTATCGACCCGAATCGCCTCATACCTAAAGGGCGTTTACCTGATTGGGCGCATTGTCGCTCCAAGCCGCTGCAAGGGGACGCCCGGTCGGGGTCTCAGGTCAGGCATGAACTAGGCCGTGCTCGACGCCGAACGACTCGCCGGACGGAAGCTCCTCGGGCAGCCGGAACCCCCCGGCTTCCTCGAGCGCCTCGATGCGCGACTGCATGGGAGGATGCGTGTTGAAGAGGCTCGAGAGCGCGAGGACTCCGCGCCGGTCGGAGTCGAGCCGGTCGGTCGGGCTCTCGACCCACAAATGCGCCGTCGAGGCATCCGCATAGGCGATGGTCGTCGAGTTCCGCTCGAGCCGGCGCAGCGCCAGCGCCATAGCCTCGGGGTCGTTCAGCATTTCGGCCGCGCCCGCGTCTGCGAGAAACTCGCGGCGTCTCGAGAGGCTCAGGCGCAGGAGCAGCGCGGCGTAGGGCGCGAGCAGAAAGCCAACGAGCGCGAGAACGAGAACGATCACGCCTCCTCTGCGAGAGCGTCCGCCATACGCGATCGAGCGGAAGCCGATATCCGCGATCAGCGCGATGACGCCGGCGAAGACGAGCGCCATGGTCATCAGGTAGGTGTCGCGATTTCGTATGTGGGAGACCTCGTGCGCGAGAACCGCCTCGAGCTCGCGCTGTGGCATGGTCGCGAGGAGTCCGGTCGTTACGCCGACGTAGCTCGTCTGAGGGCGGAGCCCCGCCGCGAACGCGTTCGGCGCCGCGTCCTCGACGATCCGAACCTCCGGAGTCACCGGCAGGCCGGCTGCGATCGAGACGTTCTCCACCAGCCTGCGCAGGGGCCTGATCGCCTCTGGGGCGACCTCCTGCGCGCCGGTCAGGCGGGAGACCATGCTCCGTGAGCGGACGAGCGCGAAGATCCCGTACGCAACCGCGCCGACGACGGCGATGACGCCCAGCGAGATGTCGAAGGCGAAACCGATCAGCGCCGCGAGTACGAGTAGGAGCAGGACGAAGCCGAAGACCACGATCGCGCTCTTGAGGCGGTTCGCCCGAATCTGCTCCTGGAGGGTCACGTCATCTGATTTGAACTCGTGGCGACCCGGCGCGAAAGCGCCGCTTTAGGGATCTTGCGCGAACGAAATCCGTGCTAGCGGATTCCGTTCTGCGCCAATTAGTAGCCGAACGAGACTTGCGGCAGCGCCGTGTCGCCATGGGCGGAGAAGAACTCCCGCGCGTGAAAGCCGAGAGGCGAGGCCACGAGGAGCCACGGGATGCTCTGGACCGCGGTGTTGAAGCGCATCACGGTCGCGTTGTAGTAGCGGCGGGCCGCTGAGATCTTGTCCTCGGTGTCGGTCAGGTCCTCTTGAAGCTGCAGGAAGCTCTCCGACGCCTTGAGCTCGGGGTACGCCTCCGCCACCGCGAACAGCCGCCCGATCGCGATCGTCAGGCCTTCGTTCGCATCTGCCGCCGTCCCCGGGGTGCCGGCCTGCTGGAGGGCAGCCCGCGCACGAGTGACTTCCTCGAAGACTCCGCGCTCGTGGGCCGCGTACGCCCGCACGGTCTCGACCAGGTTCGGGATCAGGTCGGCGCGGCGCTGCAGCTGCACGTCGATGTTCGCCCAGCCGGTGTCGACTTCGTTTCGGAGCCGGACGAGCCGGTTGTAGCCGACGACGGCGAAGAGCGCGACGAGCGCGACGACGCCGATCAGGATCCAGAGCCAGAGCACCGCCGCTCGAGTCTACGGTCGACCCAAGGCCGCGGCGAGCGCTCTTCGTCCGTTGGCTAGCACGGGCTCTCCGTGCGAGACGAGGATGCGCCGGACAGGCAGGTCGAGCAAAGGCCTGAGCGAGGCGGCGAGCTCGGGATGGCCGGTCTTCTCCGGCAACCGCGACTCCGGGCACATGCATACTCCGCCCGCCCCGTCTCCCAGTAAGACGTCGCCTGGCACAAGCGCGCGGTGCTGCGGGATCCAGAACACAACCTCGGTGCGCCGTGCCGTCTTGAATGCCTTGATGCCTCCCGGCAGCCGTTCTCCGGCACGGAATACATCGGTGACCACCCCTGAGCGGCGCGCGACTGCGGCACGCGACGCGCTCGGCGCCCAGACTCGCGCCGAATAGCGCTCGACCAGCGCGGCCGTGCTGCGAACGTGCCAGAACACCGTTACGAGGACGTGCACCGGGCCGCCGACTCGCCGGACGTCTCGGTCGAGCCCACGCCAGAACCGCTCCGAATCCACGGGAGTCTTCGGCCGCGCGTAATCCGCGCTCGCGGTTTCCGGGCTTGCGCAATCGCCGCGCGGCACGAGCGGGTCGGCGAGCACCACTCCGTCCTCGGTCTCGCAGAACACGGACCCGACATCCTCTTTCCATTCTTCGTGGTACCCGGTCCAGCGCCAGAGGCCGGCATCGATCTGCGCGACGTCCACACCACTAGTAAACCGAACCGAATGGGGTCCCGTTGCGTATCGTCGAGTCGAGCAGGGATCTCCAAGTAACAGACTGTTACTTGGCGTCGAGAGAGGAGATCGCATGAAAGCACTGCGCATTGCGCTGATCGCCGCGTTCGCCGTATTCGCCCTCGCGGCCGCGGGGTGCGGGTCCGATGATGACGAGGCGGCGGACGACACGACAACTTTGACCGAGACGACCGACACGGAGACGACGACCGACACGGGCACCGCGAGCGCCCTCCAGGGCACCGTTGGCCCGGGCTTCGACATCAGCGTCGATCAGACCTCCGTGACCGCCGGCAGCTACGAGCTCGAGGTCGAGGACCTCTCCGACATCCACAACTTCCACCTCACAGGGCCGGGCGGAGTCGACGTGACCACGGATGTGGCCGCCGAGGGCACCGAGACCTTCACGGTCGAGCTGGAGGCTGGGACCTACAACTTCGTCTGCGACCCGCATGCCGGCCAGATGAATGGGACGATCGAGGTGGGTTAGAGGCAGCCGAGGGCGAGGCAAGCCTCTTGCGCCTAATGCAGACCCCTTCATCGGGAGCCCGGGATCCGGAAGCGTCGAGGTGTGAAGTCGGTCCGCTAGACAACCTCAGGCCTCCAAGCCTCCCTACGGGAGGTGAAGAGAGAGCGGCTCGATCGCCCCGTTCGCGATCCGCCAACCGGCGAGCTCGCCTGTGCGCAGGGTGTAGATGAGATAGGGCCGCCCGGTCCAGAGCCCGATGTTCTCGACGTCTGTCCGCGACGGCCGCGGCGCGGACGAGAGATGCGAATGGAACACAGCGAGCTCGTACCCTTCGTCCTCGAGGAACCACGACTCTGGATCGATGTCGAGCTCGAAGCGGTAGGGCGAGGCGGCGGCGTTGCGGCCGGAGACGTAGCGCTCCGCAACGCCCTCGCGGAAAGCCACGAGCCCGCAGGCCTCGTTCGGCGCGTCCGCTCGAGCATGCTCTGCGAGCTCCGCCACGATTCCAGCCGGAACTACCACCAGACCGATCGCTCCATCGCCGCGCCGACGTCCTTCGACTCCCAGAAGTCGGCGGAGAGATACTTCCAGCCGGCGTCGGCGAGCACGCAGACGATGACCCCTTCGTCGAGCTCCTCCGCGAGTCGCAGCGTCGCGTGGATGACCGCTCCGGAAGAGACCCCCGCGAAGATCCCTTCTCGCTCGAGGAGCAGGCGGAGCCCCGCGACCGACTCTTCGTTCGTGACCAGCAGCTTTCGGTCGAGCTTGGAGACGTCGAGGATCGGTGGGACGTAGCCGTCGGCGAGTGAGCGCAGACCCATCACCTCGTCTCCGGGAAGTGGCTCGGCCGCCGCCACGACGAGCTGGGGGAACGATTCGCGAAGGCGCGCGCCGGCGCCCATCAGCGTCCCCCCGGTGCCGAGCCCGGCGATGAAGACGTCGACGTGGTCGAGGGCTGCGGCGATCTCGGCGCCGGTGCCTTCGTAGTGCGCGCGCGGGTTCGCCTCGTTCGCGTACTGGAACGGCATGAAGAACGAAGGGTCGCTCTCTGCGAGCTCCAGGGCCAGTCGGACGGCCCCGTTCGAGCCCTCCTCGCCTGGCGAGTCGACGATCTGCGCGCCGTAGAGGCGAAGCATGCGCCGACGCTCTTCCGTCACGTTCGCGGGCATCACGCAGGTGAGCGGGTAGCCCCGGAGCTTCGCGACGAGCGCGAGGGAGATGCCGGTGTTTCCGCTGGTCGGCTCGAGCAGCGGGCGCCTCGGCTCGAGCTCGCCGGAGGCCTCGGCCGCCTCGATCATCGCCTTCGCGACGCGATCCTTGATCGAGCCGGTGGGGTTCTGGCCCTCGAGCTTCGCGTACAGGCGAACGGAGGGCGTCGGCGAGAGACGAGGAAGCTCGACGAGCGGTGTCGAGCCGATCAGATCGAGGAGGGAGGGCGCGGTCGTCGTCACACTGGGGTCAGACCCCATGGGGTCTGACCC
>JACCTK010000288.1 GCA_013812465.1 Actinomycetota bacterium | reverse complement strand
GTCCACCGAAGCGCTCGACGCGCCCGAGAACTCGCACCGCGTCGCCTTCGCCGAAGCGCTGGTCGAGAAGATCGACGTCACTCCATACGCGAGCCTCGATCCGTCCGCTTGCATCCGAAAGCTCCAGCGCCAGGTACGACGCGCCCGCCCGCGTCCGGCGTCGCTCCTTCTTCGTGACCGCGAACACACCCTCCACGGTCCTGTCCTCGGCGAGCTCAGCGATC
Organism: Actinomycetota bacterium; assembly: GCA_013812465.1. The sequence continues at coordinate 2,123 of JACCTK010000288.1, read as the reverse complement.
GTGGTCACGTCCGGAGTCTATGAAGCGGGCCTCCGAGGCGTTGGTACGCTCGCCGCGATGGCCGACCTGCAGCCGTTTCGCGCCGTCCGCTACTCTGGCGCGGCCGGACCGCTCGTCGACCTCGTCGCCCCTCCCTACGACGCCGTCGGCCGCGAGGAGCGCGAGCAGCTCTTCTCGCGCAGCCTCTACAACGTCGTCCACCTGACGCTGCCGGAGTCGGCCGAGCAGGCAGCCGATCTCTACGGCGACTGGCTTTCGGAGGGAATCCTCGAGCGCGAGGACGACTCGACTGCGTGGCTGCTCTCGGAGGAATATGTCGGCCCCGACGGGGTCGCGCGCGAGCGCCGCGGGATCGTCGTCTCGCTCGCGGCCGAGCCCTACGAGAGCGGACAGGTCCTGCCCCACGAGCGGACGCACCCGCGCATCCGCGAGGAGCGGCTGCGCCTGCTTCGGGCGACGCGCGTCCAGCCGGAGCCCATCTTTCTGTTGCTGGACGGGCAGCTCGGCGTGGAGCTCCCGGGCCGCGAGCCCGATCTCGAGGCAGACGGCTCGCGGCTCTGGCGCCTCGAGGACTTCGATTCGAGCTCGCTCGAGGACATGAGCCTGCTCATCGCGGACGGACACCATCGCTACGAGAGCGCGCTCGAGCTCGGGAAGGAGATCGGCGCGGCGGCACGAATCATGGCGTTGCTCGTCGCGACCTCGGACCCCGGCCTCCATGTGTTCCCGACGCACCGCACCTTTTCCGGGCGTTCCGAGCTCGCGAAGCTCGAAGACGGGGAGGCGGTTGGGAGCGTGGATGAGGCGCTCGCGCTGCTCGCCGATGAGCCTCGCTCTCAGTCCGCCGCCGTCGCGTATCGGCGTGGGCGAGTCGCGCTTCTGCGCGGGGAGGAAGGCGAGCTCGACGTCGAGCTGGTCGATCGCTTCGGCCTGGACGGGATCGCGTACACGCAGGCGACCTCCGAGGCTGTCGCGTCGGTGGATCGCGAGGACGCGGATGCCGCGTTTCTGCTGCGCCCGACCCGCGTCGAGGACGTCTTCGCGGTCGCGCGGAGCGGTCGGCGCATGCCCCCGAAGAGCACCTATTTCTTTCCCAAGCCGCTGTCGGGGCTTCTCTTCCATCCCCTCGAACCGTGATCGACTGGCTCGCCCCCTGCCGGCTCTGCGTGGCCGACATCCAGGAGGTGCTCGACCGCCTGCCAACGAGAGTCGAGCGCGAGCCGGTTCTCCGGCTCGGCCAAGGCGGGGACGACACGACCGCGATCGATCAGGCCGCAGAGGATGCCGTCGTCGCGCGACTCGCGGCACTCGACGAGGATCTCGTGCTCGTCTCCGAGGAGCTCGGCGAGCGGACGTTCGGCTCTGGTGGCTCGCTGCGGGTTGTCGTCGACCCGATCGACGGCTCGGTCAACGCCAAGCGCGGAATCCCGTTCTTCTCGTTCTCGCTCGCGGTGGCAGACGGGCCGACGATGAGCGACGTCTTCTTCGGCTATGTCTACGACTTCGGCGCCGGCGAGGAGTGGACCGCCGAGCGCGGCAAGGGCGCGTTTCTCGGGGGAGTGCCGCTGGGAGCTGTCCGGCCAAAAGACCCGATCGAGATCGTCTCCTTCGAAGGCACGACGACGCCGTCGGTCGCGGACCGCGTCCAGGGCATGATCGGCCTCGCCGAGCGGGTACGCGTCATGGGCTCACTTGCCCTCACGCTCTGCCACCTCGCAGCTGGGCGCGTGGACGCGGCCTGCTGCTTGAAGCCCATCCGCTCCGTGGACATCGCGGCGGCACAGCTGCTCCTCCTGGAGCTCGGGCTCTCGATCGAGCTCTTCGACGATCCGCCGCTCGCCGCGGCGCCGCTTGATCTCGTCATGCGCTCGCGAGTAGCGGCCGCCGCCTCGCCCGAGCTCGTGGCGGCACTCGCGAAAGCGCTCGCCTAGTCTTCTCTGAATACTCCACGTAGGGCGAGGCCCCTACGGGTACGCTCACACCATGAGGCCGGACCGCGACGCGATCCTGAAATCTCTCGAGCAGGTCATCGATCCGGAGATCCGCAAGCCGGTGACCGAGCTCGACATGGTGCGCGACGTCCTGATCGAGGACGACGGCGCGGTCTCGGTGACGATCGCGCT
>JACCTK010000286.1 GCA_013812465.1 Actinomycetota bacterium | reverse complement strand
GACGTCCACCGAACGTCCACGCGCGGCCGTCGGCGGCGAGGGCGTCGAGAAGGGCGACCGCGTGCTGGCGGCCGTCGCGAGCAAGGTGTCCGTAATGGCGGTCGATCATCGTCAGGCTTGCGCCCATGAACCGTGAGAGGTCGAAGATCGAGACGCCGGCGCGGAGCGCAAAGGTCGCATACGTATGGCGCAGGTATATGGGCGGTGGATCGGCGAAATGCCGGCTGCGATCTGCGCCGGCCGCGCCGCGGGGCGCCGGAAAGAGCAACGGGCGATCCGATCGCTCGAGGCGCTCGAGCGCCTCGAGCGCAACTGCCTGCAGAGGAAAGGCGCAATGGATTGTCGACACCGCGCTTCGCCGGGTTGATCTCGATCAACTCCCAGGCAACGGCCCGGTTGAGCACCTGTCGAAGCGCCTGCGTCGCCTCGAAACGGTGCCCATCCGGCAGCGTCCGCTGCCAGGCACAGATCTCCTCCGAGCGCAGGTCGACCAGTCGCACATCGCCGAGGGCTCGCGTTGCCTTCCCGAGCAGCATGTCGTCATCGGGTTCTACGAGAACGACCAAAGCGCCAGGACGATCCTCAAGCCGTGAGAGCGAGACTTCAAGCGGGAGAAACTCAGCCAACGTCTGGAACGAGGGATCCTGCCAATCGTCAGCTACAAGGAACGGCATGCGGACGGTCACGTGGGCAGGGATCCCGTAGCGCGCCGCCCAATCGTACTACGCACGCCATTGGCCGACTGGAGCGATGGCGCCGGCGAGCTGAGCTGGTACTTCAGGAAGGTCGATAGTGGGGAGGCGTCCTGTCCGGCTCGATCCCGCGGATGCAACGATCATCTTCAATCTCTTGCCGGCTGACCGATGTGGCTCATTACGAGTGTCTCTCGATCCTCCTCCGGCGTGAGATCGAGGCGCATCATTCGCGCCAGTCGCTCGCCAGTGGACGATGCCCTTGTATCTCTAGGACTCATTTCTCGAGGCACTGCCGGCCAGGATTGACGATCACGGTCGCCCCCCAGCCTTGTCTCAGGCGTGCCGAGGAGATGGCGGTATGTCTTCAGCAAACCGCGTCGGAAGAGGTCCAGCGTGTCTGCGTAGACCGAGAACTGCTCGGATTCGGTCGGGTCCTCCTGCTCGTGCAGCGGACCGCGATAGCGGAGCGCGTCGCCCTCCTGCCTGGTCGCGAGAACGGCGAGCACGACGAGCTGTCGGTACGTCAGAGTGTCGGCGGTCGCGATGAGCTGATTCGCGTGGGCAGCGCTCAAGTCACGCTCGAACGCGATCGCCGCGATGAGGTGCCCGATGAACGGGATCTTCCGTTCTTCGTGCGTTTGGGCGGCCGCCTTTAGCGCTGCCTCGGCCAACTCCGCCGCATAGGTCCGTCCAGGCGTAACTTCGGCTCGCAGATCATCACGCGCTGTCTCTCCACTCATGGTTCGCGCACTGATCTCGTCGGCGGCGATTCTGAGGACGGCGCCCACTCTCGTCTCTCTCTCGGTGAGAGCCATCGTCGCGCTACGTCGGCGCCGACCTTTGCAAGCTCACCGACGGCCCATCCAGCGCCTGCACCGATAGGTGCTCCGACGGGCGGAGCGATCAGGGCTCCCAGAAGCGCTCCGCTTGTAGCGCCGGTCAGCGCTGAGCCGGATTCGACGACACGCTCGAGCGCATCCTTCTCGTCAGGGGGCAGCTCGATTGGCAACTCGGGGATCATTTTGACGAGTCCGATGCGCCGCGCTCGCGAGCCCTCCTGCGGACGAAGGTCGACCGCGGCCGCGGACGTTCCGCCGTAGGGCGGCCAGTCGCTTCCCACTTTCCCGACGATGAGCACATGATCTCCCCCGTGGCGCCCGATCTTCCCTCCGGAACCGTTACTTTCCTCTTCACCGACGTCGAGGGCTCAACCAAGCTCCTGCACGAGCTCGGCGCAGAGTCCTACGCCGAAGCGCTGGCCGAGCACCGGCGCCTGATTCGCGAGGCCTGTTCGGCGCGAGGCGGAGTGGAGGTCGACACTCAGGGGGACGCCTTCTTCTTTGCCTTCCCGACCGCCCCCGGGGGGCTCCAAGCGGCCAGCGAGGCGACTGAACGGCTTTCTTCCGGGAAGGTGCATGTGCGGATCGGGCTGCACACGGGAACCCCCCTTCTGACCACTGAGGGATACGTCGGGGAGGACGTTCATCGAGCCGCCCGAATCGCATCGGCTGGCCACGGTGGACAAGTGCTCGTCTCGTCCGCGACCGCAGCTCTCGTCGACCTTGAGCTTCGCGACCTCGGCGATCACCGGTTCAAGGATCTGTCTGCTCCCGAGCGTGTCTTCCAGCTTGGCGAAGTGGACTTCTCACCGCTCAAGACGCTCCACCAGACGAACTTGCCGATCCCCCAGACGCCCTTCCTCGGACGCGAGAAGGAGCTCGGCGAGGTGCTGGGGCTCCTCTCGCGAGAGGACGTCCGTCTGCTCACGCTCACCGGGCCCGGTGGGACGGGAAAGACGAGACTCGCTGCACAGGCGGCAGGCGCGCTCGCCGAACGATACCCGGAGGGGGTCTTCTGGGTGCCGCTTGCGCCCCTTCGCGACCCGGCGCTCGTCATCGAGAGCGCAGGCCAGGTGCTCGGTGCAAGGGATAGCCTAGCCTCCCACATCGCAGACAAGAAGCTTCTCCTCCTCTTCGACAACTTCGAGCAGGTCGTCGAGGCGGCATCCGAGCTCGCCTCTCTCCTCGCTAGCTGCCCAAGCCTCGATCTGCTGGTGACGAGCCGCGAGCCACTGCACCTCACCGGCGAACAGGAGTACCCGGTGCCGCCGTTGGTTCGCGAGGAGAGCGTCGGCTTCTTCCTGGCTAGGGCGCGAGCGGTGAAGCCCGACTTCGATGCGAATGGATCGGTTTCGGAGATCTGTCTGCGCCTCGACGACCTCCCGCTTGCGCTCGAGTTGGCCGCCGCCCGAGTGAAGGCACTCTCCCCGGAGCAGATCCTCTCCCGGCTCGAGCAGCGGCTTCCCCTTCTCACGGGTGGTGCGCGCGACCTGCCCGAGCGCCAGCGCACGCTACGGGCGACGATCGAGTGGAGCCACGAACTCCTCTCACCTGAGGAACAGGAGCTCTTTCGCCGCCTTTCTGTATTTGCGGGCGGTTGCACACTCGACGCGGCGGAGGAGGTGTGCGAGGCGAACCTCGACACACTCCAATCGCTCGTCGAGAAGAGCCTCCTTCGCTTCTCGGACGAGCGCTACTGGATGCTCGAGACGATCCGCGAATTCGCGGGTGAGCGCCTGGCCGACTCCGAGGATGAGGCGGCGCTCCGTGGGCGGCACGCGCGCTGGTACGGAGACTTGGCGGAGCGAGCCGAACCAGAGTGGAACGGAGTCAACGCGGCGAGTTGGTTCATCCGCTTCGAGAGCGAGCTCAACAATCTGCGGCATGCCATCGACTGGGGCCTGGGAAACGAACGTCTCCTCGCGCTCGAAGTCGTTTCGAACATGCCGGGCTTCTGGCTCGCCACGGGGCGCGCGCTCGAAGCAAAACGACTGCTCGACGATTCGTGGGACGATGAAGCGCCACCCGAATTACGAATGCGGGCACTTCGAGTGCGGACCGCAGTGGCGATTGGACTGAATGACTCGGAGACCCTCGTCGCTGCCTCGGAGGAGAGGCTCGAGCTCTCCCGCGCGACCGGCGACCGCGATCAACAGTCAGCCGCCATGAACATGCTCGCGTCAGGCTGGCAGATAGCAGGAGACCCGAATGCCGCCAGGCAGTGGTACGAGGCCGCGCTCGCGCTCGCCCGAGAGACTGGCAACCGTTCCGGCCTTTCCGCCACCCTCGGCAACTTCGGTCGACTGGAGCGAGAGGAGGGCAACCTCGAGACGGCGAGACAGCTCTTCGAAGAGCAACTGGCGATCGATCGGGCGATCGGAGACGAGGTGGAGATCGCCTGGGCTACGAAGGAGCTCGCCATGACGGCGACCGAGCAAGGGGCATTCGATGAGGCCCGGGAACTTCTCGATGAGGGCTTCGGGATCAGTTCGCGTCTCGCGTTGAGGGGCACCGAGGCCGATCTTGTCTTCGGGCTCGCGGGACTCGAGAGCAGAACCGGAAGGGTGCGCGAGGGCGCCGTACTTTTCGGAGCTTGGGAGTCGTGCTGCGAACGAGAAGGGTTCGAGATCAAGGAGACAACGACATGGCACTGGAAGCTACGAGCCGAACTCGTGGCCGCTCTCGGCGAGCCTGAGTTCGAGTCGCTGGCGGCCGAAGGGCGCTCGATGGACGCGGATGCAGCTGTTCGCTACGCGCGATCCTGCCTCGACTCCTCGCTCGATCAGCGTCGATGACTTCGTAAGAGCTCTTGCTGTCGGCGATTCAGTCACGGATTCACGCAGGAGCGTGACCGGATGACCGGTCCGGAGGCGTCACGCCTGGGGCTGCATGCACGGCCCTTTTGCCGCGCTCGCTCCGCAAAGCAAAGCGAAATAAAGGGCAGAAACCAGCAGCATGAGGAAAGCCCTCGGATAACAAAATCGCCCCGTTTCGGATAAGAAATCCGCCCTAGGCGTCGAGCTCGCCGTCAGCTGGCGAGGCGTCTCGCCCTATTGTTCCGTCTTGCAGGTCTTTTCATGCGCCCGGGAGGATTCGAACCTCCGACCCGCGGATTAGAAGTCCGCCGCTCTGTCCACTGAGCTACGGGCGCCTCCGGGCAGGGTAGACGGCGCGTCAGCGTGCGGTGAGCACGAGGGGCGCGCAGGGAACGCCGGTCGCCTCGCGGACGGGTCGTCCTTGCGCGTCCCTTGGCGCAATCGTGAGCGTGCGCGCGGTGACTGTCACCTGGGCGTAGCTGAACACGTCGAGCGCGGCACACCGCATGCCCATCCCCCGGGGAGGCGCGGGCTTGAAGAAGAGTGCTCCGATCGCGGTGCCGGCTCCCTTCGACCCGAGGAAAGAGTCGATCTCCTTCGCGAAGCTGTTCGTCGCCACCGGCCCGGTCACGACCTCCCAGATGCCGGAGCTCTCCGGAGCAGCTCCCAGCGTCCGGTACCGCACCTCGTTGATCAGGTTCGCGTGCGTGTCCGTGCTCAGGAAGACGACGTTCTTCACGTTCGCCAGGAAGCGCAGGAGTCGTTGCCGCTCGCTCTCGTACCCCTCCCAACGGTCGTAGGGAAGTGCGTAGTACTGCTGGATGGGGACCTCGTTGACGACGACCTTCCAGGTCGCCTTGGAAGCCCGGATCGCCTGCGTGAAGGCTGCGTACTGGCGCGCGCCGAGCATCGTGCGCGCGGGATCGTTGATGGCCGCGAGACATGCCGGCGGCACCGGGTTCTTCAGTGCAGGAGCGAGGCCCGAGAACGCGTCTCGTATGGGTTGTGGCGCGGTCGGAGCGAGGTCGCCTCCGCACGCCGTCGTCGCCTTCGCGCTTCGAAACGAGCGCTCGTCGAGGAAGAAGAGCTCGAGGTTCTTTCCCAGCGGACGGTGCGGTAGAGGCC
>JACCTK010000285.1 GCA_013812465.1 Actinomycetota bacterium | reverse complement strand
GCTTCCGGCGACGAGGCGCGCCAGCGCCTGGGCGAGGCGGTCGGCCAGCTGGAGCGCCCGCTGCCCCAGATCGCGGCGCTGCTCGAGCAGGCCGAGGAGGACATCCTGGCCTTCTATGCCTTCCCCGACGAGCACTGGCGCAAGCTGCGCTCGACGAATCCGCTGGAGCGCTTCAACCGCGAGATCGGCCGACGCACCGACGTCGTCGGCATCTTCCCCGACGACGCCTCGCTCGTCCGGCTCGTCTCGATGCTCGCGATCGAGGCCAATGACGAGTGGCTCGTCGGCCGCTGCTACGTGAGCCTCGAGTCGATGGGTCGCTGCTCGAGCAGCGACCCCATCCACCACAAGACAAAGAGGAGGTCCTCGAGCTCTCCGCGGCCTGAGCAGCCACCGACTTCACCGACGAGGTGAGCGCAGAACTCCTACACCACCTCCCGGGACTTGACTATGCAGGCTCGCGGATCCGGTGAAGCAGCCGCTCGTCCTCGACCGCCCGCTCAGAACGGCGACCGGTCCTGCGTTGGTAGTAGGCGGACGCCGACACGCCCAGGGTGCGGCTGATCGGCTCGACTCCGAAACGGCCGCGATGCTGATCGATGTAGCGGCTCACTTCGGTCGGTCTGGATCGAGCTCGCGCGCGAAAAACAGCGACGCCGACTTCAGAATCTCGTTCGCGCGCCGCAACTCATAGTTCTCCTTGCACAAACGCCGGATCTCCTCGCGCTCCTGGTGCCGCACAAACCGGAACCCACATCGTCCTGAGGGCCGCGGCATACGATCGGGACGTCGAGTAGCGGAGGTATGGCCAAGTCCGCCTCCGGAGCTGTCGGTGAGTACGGCATCGCCGGCGAGAGCATGCGCGCTGTTCCGCCGCTCGTCCGGGGGTGGCGACGTTACGATCTCGCTCTCTTGGCCAGCAACCGGGACCTACTCCTCTGAGCCGCGCTCCGAACAAACCCTCTGACGCCGTGCGGATCGGGGCGAAACTGCGTCGCGCGCGGACCGAGCGCGGGCTGACGATGAGCGAGCTGGCCGAGCAGACGGGTCTCACGAAGGGCTTCCTCTCGCTGGTCGAGCGAGACAGGGCCAACGCCTCGGTGGCGAACCTCGTGCGCATCTGCGATGAGCTCGGACTGCGGATCGGATCGCTTTTCGAGCCCGCGCAGACCAGCTTCGTGCCCAAGGCGCAGCGCCCGCGCATCAATTTCGGCGGCGAGCGAGTCGACGAGTACCTGCTCACGCCCAACGGCGAGACGCGCCTGCAGGTGATCGAGTCGATCGTCGAGCCCGGCGGTGGCAGCGGACCCGACCAGTACTCGCTGCGCGGTGAGACCGAACTTGTGCACGTCATCTCTGGGCGCCTGGACCTGACGGTCAGGCACGAGACGGTCCGCATGAAAGCCGGAGACTCGCTGACCTTCTCGCCGCGTGACCCTCACGCCTGGACCAACCCGTCCACCAGCCGCCCGACCCACGTCATCTGGGCAGTCGCCCCATCGTCGCTGTAGCGCCGTCGACGGCGGGAGGCCCATACGTCACGGTCTCGACGTCGTGAGCGCGGCCAGCCCGACCGCATGCTGCACCGTCGACCATCGATCGACGCGTGGCATCAAACGAAGTTTGACAAAATTAAACGAATGAAGAAGACGCTCTCAAGTCCTGGCACGCTCCACGGGATGGCCGAGTACCACCACGAGCAGGTGGCCTACTGGAACGACCAGACGGTTGGCCTGCACGCGATCATCGCGATTCATTCAACGGTGCTGGGGCCCTCGCTCGGCGGCTGCCGTATGTACCACTACGCGTGCGAGCAAGACGCCCTCGCTGACGTCCTGAGACTGTCGCACGCGATGACTTACAAGGCTGCCGCGGCGGGTGTGGCCTTCGGCGGCGGCAAGTCGGTGATCCTCGCAGACGAGACGACTGTGAAGAGCGAGCAGATATTCCGGTCTTTCGGACGCTTCGTCGGCTCCCTCGGCGGGCGCTACACGGCGTCTGAGGACGTCGGGACGAGCATGGCCGACCTCGAGTGGGCTCGCCGGGAAACCATCCACGTCGCTCGCGACTACGACTGCCCGGACGGCGACATGAACTACTTGACGGCCCTGGGCACCTACGAAGGGATGCGTGCGGCCGCAACGCGTGTATTCGGCTCACCCTCGCTTGCGGGGCGTACCGTCGCGGTCCAGGGCCTCGGCCATGTCGGCTGGCCGCTCTGCGAGCTGCTGCATGCCGCCGGGGCCGACTTGATCGTGACCGACCTCCGCGCGGACATCTGCGACCGCGCGCGCGCGAAATGGGGCGCCCGGGCCGTGGCGGTCGACGAGATACTTGCGACCCCTTGCGACGTGCTGGCGCCCTGCGCGATGGGTGGGGTCCTCGATGACGCCAGCATTCCCGGGCTGGCGTGCGCCATCGTCGCGGGCAGCGCCAACAACGTGCTCGCCGCGCCAGAGCACGGGCGCGCCCTTCACGAGCGCGGCGTGCTCCTCGCTCCGGACTACGTGATCAATGGTGGGGGACTGATCGCCGAGGCGTGCCGACTGGAGGGCCTTGACTTTGCGGCGGCGCGTGAGCGCGTTCTCCGCGTGTATGACAACGTCGCGCAAGTGCTCGACCTCGCGGACTCCGAGCAGATCGCGCCGTCCGACGCCGCAGACCGCTTTGCTGAGCAGCGGCTGGCCTGAGACCCGCCCCTCAGAGGCTCGCCTCCCCCGGCCGCGCTAGCGACCGGCTGTGAGTAGCCGGTCGAGGACGCGCTCGTAGCGCCCGAACATCTCGTCGATCTGCTCCGCGTCAATGATCAGGGGCGGGCAGAAGCAGGTTCGCAACCCAGCTTGGCGCACCAGCAAGCCTTCGCGCATGCACTCGTCGACGCAGTGCTTTGAGAGGAGCGCGGGGTCCCACGGGTCGACGCCTACCTCGGGGTCGAGCTCGATTGCCCCGATCAGACCGATACCTTCGGCGGCGGCGACGAGGGGGTGCCCGGCCAGCTGGAGGATGCGCTGCTCGAAGACCGCGGACATCGCTTCGGCATGACCGTAGACGTCACGCTCATCGAAGAGCTCCAGCGTTCGCAGGGCGACTGCGGCGCATACCGGGTGGCCGCCGTAGGTAAATCCGTGTCCGAGGACCCCGTGGCGATCGCTGCCTTCGATCGCAGCCGCCTCGAGATCCTCCCCCACGACCACCGCACCGATCGGCAGGTAGGCGGACGAAAGCTGCTTCGCAAGCGTGAGCGACGACGGCCTGACCGACATGGTGTCGCTGCCCCAAACGGCGCCCGTCCTGCCGAACGCGGTTACGACCTCGTCGGCGACCAGAGGGATGTCGTACGGGTCCAGGACTTCCTGCATGGCGGGGAAGTACCCCTTGGGCGGGATCAGCACGCCCCCGGCAGCCATCACCGGCTCGGCGAAGAACGCGGCGATCGTCTCCGGTCCCTCCGCTTCGATAGTGTCCTTGAGTTCGTCGCGCAAGCGCGATACGAAGGCTGCCTCGTCTTCGCCCGGGACGCCCTCGCTGGCGAGGTGCGGAGCCGTGAGCCTGCGGACGAAGCTGTCCGGAATGTTGAAATCGGCATGGAAGACGGGGAGCCCTGTGAGGCCCGCAGACAGGCCGGAGGAGCCGTGATAGGCGCGGTGCCGGGTGAGCACCTTCTTGCGCTGTGGCTCGCCACGCAGGTTGTTCGCGTACCAGAGAAGCCGCAGTTGGGTGTCGTTCGCTTCCGAGCCCGAGTTGGTGAACAAGACCCGTCGCGCTGCGAACGGCGCCATGGCGGTGAGCCGCTCGGCTAGGAGGGCGACCGGCTCGCAGGCCCGCCCGAAGAACCCGGGGGAGTAGGAAAGCTTGCGCATTTGGCCGGCGGCCGCGCGTACGAGCTGCTCCTCGCCATGCCCGAGTGCCAGGCACCACGCGCCTCCGGAAGCCTCGACGTAGCGACGGCCGTCGATGTCCTCGACGTAGATGCCGTCTCCGCTGACCACACAGATCGAGGGACCCGACCGGGCATGTGTGGCGGCATCGGTGATCGGGTGCAGGACGTAGCGCCGATCCTTTTCAACCACACGAGCCATGACGGCATCCTACCAATGTCTGACATTAGCGGCGAGGCCTTGGGCCGAGTACTTTGTCGCCTATAGGTCGCGACCGGCGACGTCGAGCCGCGCCGCTAGCGGGCTGTGCGCCTGTGCTTCCAGGCCCGCTCGTAGATCGGGCGCAGGTAGTCAAGGTGCTCGCGCATCTGCTCTTCGGCGCCAACCGCATCGCTGCTCGCGATGTAAGCGGCAAGCGCCCGGTGGTGTTCGTTGATGCTCTCTTGGAACTTGCGGCCGAGCGTAGAGCGCTGGAGGTTCGTCTGCAAGACGGAGAACAGTGGCTGTGACGCGATCGAGAGAAGTTGGTTCCCGGTGGCCTGGACCACTGCGACGTGAAACAGCTTGTTGTGATCGAACTGCGCGGGCGTCGGCAGGGAGAGTGGCTTGTCGGGAATCGCGTCGTGGAGGGCGCGCAGGTCGGCCTCGCTGCGCCGCTGTGCGGCGAGCCGCGCGGCCGGCACCTCGACCAGTGCCCTAGCCTCGAGGAAGTCCTCGAGCGAGACGTCGCTCGACTGGCTGAGTAGGCCGATGTTCGCCTGCAAAAACTGCGAGATGTGGTCGACCGTGGGCAGCGTGACGTAGCTGCCGCCGCCTGCGCCCTTCGTCGTCCGGATCAGGTTCTGCGTCGAAAGCACGCGCAGCGCCTCGCGGATCGTCGCCCTGCTGACGCCGAACTCGTGCGCCAGAGCGCTCTCCTTCGGCAGGCGTGCAGCCGGTGCTAGGTCACCGGAGCCGATCAGCTCGCGGAGCTGGTCGGCGACCTGCTCGTAGGCCTTCTTGACCGGACTGACACTGAGCGGCTCTTGCCGAGCGACACCCACGATCTGACCATCGGCACCGTCGGAGCCAGCGGCGCTGTCACTAGCGTCTTTGTCATCACCTCGGATCACGAACCCTCCCTGGACTGGATCATAGATCAATGGACGTGGATGCTGGGCTTGCTCGCTGGATTCGAGAATTGCTAACGTCAGACTTATGCACCCTTCGGCGCCGCCTCACCAGGATCTCAGGCAGGCCGTCCGCCAACTCTGCGCGGATTTCCCCGGCTCGTACTGGCGGGACCTCGAGCCCGATCGCTATCCGGAGGAGTTCGTCCCCGCCCTTACGAACCACGGATGGCTTGGGGCCCTGGTGCCCGAGGAGTACTGGGGCGCCGGGCTTGGTCTGGGCGCCGCGAGTGTGATCCTCGAGGAGATCGCCAGCGCCGGCTGCAACCCCGGCGCGTGCCATGCCCAGATGTACACGATGGGGACGCTCCTGCGCCACGGCTCACAGGAGCAGAAAGAGCGATACCTGCCCCAGATCGCGAGCGGCGCACTGCGCCTGCAGGCGTTTGCCGTGACGGAACCGACGGTCGGCTCGGACACGACCAAGATCAAGACGCGAGCTAGGGAGGACGGCGACGGCTATCTGATCAGCGGCCAGAAGATCTGGACCTCGCGCGCCCCCTGATGGTGCTGCTCGCGCGCACGACCGCGCTGGAGGACGTCGAAAAACGGACCGATGGCCTGTCGGTCTTCCTGATCGACATGCGCGAGGTAGGCGACGCACTCCAGATCCAGCCGATCGAGACGATGATGAACCACGCGACGACAGAGGTCTTCATCGAAGGCTTCGCCACCGAGTACGACGTCCAGCGCAAGTTCCGCGAGACCCGGCTGTACTCGGTTGCACCGGTCTCCAACAACCTGATTCTGGCTCATCTCGGACAGCACGTGCTCGGGATGCCGCGCTCCT
>JACCTK010000282.1 GCA_013812465.1 Actinomycetota bacterium | reverse complement strand
CTCCTACGTCGTGAAGGTCGTCGCCGACTCGTAGACGCCTTCGCTCCGCTCGGTGTTAGCCCTCGTCGCGGGAAATCCCCTTCGCTCTCAGCGCCGCCTCGACCCGCGCGCGGATCTGCTCCTCGAGACCGGATGTCCGCTCGGCCAGGCCGTCCACGTCCGCGTCCTCCGCGGCAGATGTCGTGGACGGGGTTGCATGCTTGCCAAGGCTCCGCTCGAGCGAGCCGAGAACTCGCTCCTGAATGCTCGCGGCGAGGTCGGCGCCGAAGTCTCGAGACTTGCTGATCTCGTGGGCGCGGTCGGCTGGAGTGGGCGCGGCGGGAGAAGGTGGAGGCGACGAGGGCGCCGGAACATCCTCTTCCGCAGTCAGCTCCTCGTTCTCTACCCCTTCGATCGCGAGCTCGAACACGCGCTCGGGCTCGTCGATGCCCTTGAGATGCCGCTCTCCGCGTGGAAACACCGAGACGCCGTCGGGAAGAGTCGAGCCGAGAAGCGCCCGCGTCGACTCCGAGAGCAGGACGTTGCCACCCCGCGCGACCGTGCAGATGCGCGCGGCGCGGACGACGTCGAGACCGAGGTAGCCCTCCTCGACAACCGAGGGCTCGCCGTTGTGGAGCCCCATCCGCACACGAACCACCGACTCCTCGGGCCATGAGTGGACGGCATGCGCCCGCTGCGCCTCGACAGCGGCGGCTATCGCATCACGTGCTCGCGGGAATGCGAAGAAGAACGCGTCCCCTTGCGTGTCGATCTCGATCCCGTTTGCCGCTTGGAAGGTCTCGCGGACGATTCGGCGGTGCGCTGCGAGGACTTCGCCGTAGCCGCTGCCGAGCCGCTTGAGCAGCGCCGTCGAGCCTTCGATGTCGGTGAAGACAAGAGTCACGGTTCCGCTCGGCAACGCCTGCACGTCCGCATCGTAAGTCGCCAGTGGCGCCGCGATGGGCGCCTACACTCAGGCCCATGCGAGCCGACCGCGCGAAGCAGCTTCTGAAGAACGGCGTCTACCGCGCGATTGGCGAGACGGTGAGCGGGGTAGCGACTCTCGACGGTGAGTCGGATCGCACGCTCCGCGTCCTCATGTACCACAAGGTCAACGACCTCTGGCCGAACCCGACCACGGTTCCCACAGCGGTCTTCGACGAGCAGATGGGCCTGCTCGGAGAGCTCGGCTACCAACCTGTTTCTCTCGACGCCGTGCTCGAGCACTACCTGCGGGGGGCGCCCCTCCCCCCGCAGGCGGTGCTCCTCACGTTCGACGACGGGTATCGAGACAACCTCGTGAACGCGCTCCCGATTCTGCAGCGTCACGGGTATCCGGCAGTGCTCTTCGTCCCGATCGGATTTCTGGATGACACGCGGCCGCTGCCGCACGAGGAGTCGCTGCGCCTGTTGGGAATCTCGAACGAGACCGTCGACTGGGAAGAGCTGGCGGAGCTCGAGACCGGCGGCATTCGAATCGAGTCGCACGGGATCGGACACAAGCCGCTCTCCGAGCTCGAGCCCGCCGAGGCCACGCGCGAGATCGCTCTATCGAAGCTTCGGCTCGAGGAGCGGCTCGGGCGTGAGGTCGAGGCGTTCGCCTTCGTGAAGGGCTCCCTTGCCGACTACCGACCCGAGCACGCGAGCCTCGTTCAGCAGGCCGGCTACAAGGTTGCTTTCACCTCGGTCTCCGGGGCGAACAGCTCCTCGAGCGACCGCTTTCGCCTGCGCCGCTACAACGTCGAGCCCTACCCCGCGCGCACCTTCGAGCTCGTCCTCGCGGGCGCGTGCGATCTGATCGCGGTCAAGGACACGGTGACCGGCACCCACGTGCGCCGCGCGTTCAACGCCGCGCTCGGCACGGCCTCGAGGTGAGGTGAGCGGCTCGTTCGAGCTCGAGCCGTTCGACTCCTCGCGGCGCGGCGCCTACTTGGCGCTCTTGGGAACGGCCTGGGGCTGTGGCGCGATGAGCGGGCGGGCCTTCGACTGGGGGTTCGACGGCAATCCGGCCGGTAGCCTGCGTTCTGTCGCGGTGAGGGAAGGTGAGGTAGTGGGGGCGGCCGGTCACAGCCTCGCTCGGGTCGTCATCGGCGGGCGCGAGCAGCTGGCGCAGTTCTCGGTGCACGCGGTGACCGCGCCGGAAGC
>JACCTK010000260.1 GCA_013812465.1 Actinomycetota bacterium | reverse complement strand
AAGGGCGAGCCGCTCTTCGAGCTCGACACGGACAAGGTGACGCAGGAGGTCGAGGCGGATGCGGCGGGCGTGCTGCTCAAGATCGTCGTCTCCGAGGGCGAGGCGAGCGTGGGGACCACGGTCGCGGTGATCGGCGCTGCCGACGCGGACGTGTCCGAGCTCCTGGCCGGCGCCCAGGGCGAAAACGGGGACGCTCCGGCAGCCTCACCTCCCGCAGAAGAGAAGGCAGAGGGCGACAAGGAACCGGACAGAGAGTCAGAGAAGGAGCCGGTCGAGACCGAGCCGCCTAGTGACACAGTGTCACAAGGGGAAAAAGAGACGACCGAGGACGTGCCCCCTGCCAAAGCGCGACCCAAAGCGAAGATCCCAAGTAACAGACTGTTACAAGGCGAAGAGGCGGGCGATTCCGAAACGGCTTCCGTTTACCCTTTACGCGCGGAGGGCGAGCGGATCAAGGCGAGCCCGCTGGCTCGGCGGATCGCCCGCGAGCGCGGGCTCGATCTCGCCGCGCTCGCCGGCACCGGCCCCGAGGGCAGGATCATCGCCGAAGACGTGGAGAAGGCCGGAGACGGCGCCGCGCCTGCAGCCTCCGCCGCCCCGAGCCCGGTGCCCGAAGCCGAAGGCGAGATCGAGATCGTCGAGCTCACGTCGATCCGTCGGACGATCGCGCGTCGCCTAACAGACGCGTGGCAAGCGCCGGTCTTCCAGCTCTCGGTGACCGCGGACGCCTCAGAGCTCGCCGCGACCCGCGAGCGCATGGTCGAGCTCCTGCGCGAGGGCGAGACGAAGCCGACGGTGAACGATGTCCTCACACGCCTCGTCGCCTCCGCGCTGCAGCGCCACCCGGCGGTGAACGCGCTCTTCGTCGACGGCGCTATCCATCGCTACCCGCGCGCGAACGTCGGCATCGCGGTCGCGACTCCGAACGGCCTGGTCGTTCCGGTCATCCGAGCGGCCGATCGCCAGTCGGTTCTCGAGATCGCCGCCGTACGCGCGGATTTCGTCTCGCGAGCGCGCGAGGGCAAGCTCAAGATGATCGATCTCGAAGAGGGCACGTTCACGATCTCGAACCTCGGCATGTACGAGATCGAGCAGTTCATCGCCGTGCTCAATCCGCCGCAGGTCGCGATCCTCGCGGTCGGCTCGATCGAAGATCGTCC
This sequence comes from Actinomycetota bacterium, assembly GCA_013812465.1. The sequence goes on along the minus strand of JACCTK010000260.1, from coordinate 982 downwards.
GGCGGCCGTCGACGGCAACCTCGAGATCCGGCCGACGCTGACGATGACGCTGACCTGCGATCACCGCGCGATCGACGGCTCGGAGGGCGCGGAGTTCCTGCGCACGGTGAAGTCGCTGGTCGAAGCTCCGGCCTTGGCGCTCTAGGAAGGAATCACCGCGAGAATCGTTCTGGCTTACCGTCGAGCAAACTGCTCGTTGAACGTACGCACGAGCTCCTCGGCGTCCTCGGTCTTCTTGATCGCGCGAAGTGGAGAGAGGAGGAGAGGAAGCACCGCAAGCGATGCCCCGATGGCGCCGATCGCGATCGTCGGACGCAGACCGATGAACGTGCCCAGCGCTCCTCCGATCAGCGCCCCGAGCGGGATCATGCTCTGGACGACGAAACGTCGAGAGGCATTGGTGCGGCCCAGGAGATGGTCGGGTGTGATCGCCTGGATGAGGCTGATCGCCGTGACGAAGTAGTTCAGAACGTAAAATCCCCAGACCAGATTCGCGATGACGAGGAGTGGCACAACTGCACCGCCCGCCGCGACTGGAATCAGGAGGAGTCCGAGACCACCCGCAGTTGCAGTCGCGATTAGACCCGGGCCGATCCCGAAGGCGCGCGCCACGCGACTCGCCGTCAGCGCGCCCACGAGTGAGCCGATGCTCCCGAGCGAAAAGATCAATCCGATGGTTGTGGGAGAGAGAGCGAGCTCTCTGACCGCGTATACGAGATAGATCGCGAAGAGCATGTTGACAAACAGGTTGCTGACGGCCACATAGACGATGATCGGCCTCTGAAGGGGATGACGAAGTGTGAAGCGAAGGCCCTCGGCGATGTCAGCGCGGAATCTGGGGCCATCTCTCCCTGCCCGCTCAGGCTTGCGCTCCTCACGCTTGATCCGCGACAGCGACAGTGCTGACGCGACGAAGCTGATCGCGTCCACGAGAATCGCGTAGGGCGCGGTCAGGACGCTGACAAGGACACCGGCCAACCCG
>JACCTK010000233.1 GCA_013812465.1 Actinomycetota bacterium | reverse complement strand
GACCAGGTTCTCGCAGCCGTTCCGGCGCCGCAGCTCGACCTGGCTCGCATGCACGCGGCATGACCTCGCTTCCCGCCAGCACGCCCGTCGCGTCGAATCCCGCCCGGCCGGGTCCGGGCTCGATGCCTGAAGGGCTGCTGAAGGCCCTCGACGTCTCGATCGCGCGACGGATGGAGGGGCTGCTGGCAGGCGACTTCCGCTCGAACCTGCTGGGAACGGGCTCCGAGCTTGCGATGGTTCGTCCATACACGCCGGGTGACGACGTGCGGCGGATCGACTGGAACGTCACCGCGAGGACGAACGAGCCCCATGTTCGCGTCGACCTCGCCGAGCGCGTCCTCGTCACCTGGCTCGTGCTCGACACCTCGCTGTCGATGCAGTTCGGCACGGCTGACCGACGTAAGGCCGACGTGGCGGAGGGGGTCGCGATCGCGATCGGCCATCTTGCGACGCGGCGAGGCAACCGCCTCGGGATCGTCACCTTCGGGGACGCTCAGCCGAAGACGATTCCGCCGAAGCAGGGGCGTATCGGGCTCGTCGGCCTTCTGGCCGCGCTTCGCAAGGAGCCGGGGGAGCCAGGGCACACGGCCGGCGCGTCCTCGCTCAGCCAAGGCATCTCTCGCGCTGGTGCCGGCACGCGGCAACGCTCGCTGATCGTCGTCGTCTCCGATTTCCGTGGGCCGCAGGACTGGCGGCGACCGCTGCTCGAGCTCGCCAGCCGTCACGACGTCGTCGCGGTGGAGATCCGAGATCCACGTGAGCAGGAGCTCGCGAACGTCGGCTTCCTGCGGCTCGTCGACCCCGAGACGGGGCGGCAGCTCCGTGTCGACACCCGCAGCCGCCGTCTCCGCGAGCGCTTTGCCGCGGCTGCGAGCGCGGAGCGGGCCCAGGTCGCGCGCGCCTTCACCTCGGTCGGTGTCAGGCACGTCGTGCTCACGACCTCGGGAGACTGGCTTCGCCCGCTGGTCGTCTTCCTGCGCCGGAGCCGCCGCTCGTGACGTTCTCGTGGCCGATCGCGCTCGCCGGGCTCGTCCTCCTCCCGCTGCTCGTGCTCGCATATCTCTGGTCGGAGCGGCGGCGCACGGCCTCTCAGGCCGCATTCGGCAACCCGGCCCTGCTTCCGAACGTGATCGACCGCGAGCCCGGACGCCTGCGCTACCTGCCGGTCGCCATCCTCCTGCTCGGCCTCACTGCGATGATCGTCGGCGTCGCGCGACCGCACGCGATCGTCAGCGTTCCGCGCGAGGAGGCGACGGTGATCCTCGCGATGGACGTCTCACGGTCGATGAAGGCCGAGGATGTCGAGCCGACGCGCCTCGACGCCGCGCGCGCTGCCGCCGAGGCCTTCCTCGCCCAGGTTCCGGAGAAGTTCCGCGTGGGGGTCGTCTCCTTCGCCAGCCGAGCCGCGGTCGGGGTGCCGCCCACGCATGACCGCGCTCTCGTCGAGGAAGCTCTCGATTCGCTCCAGCCCGGTGAGGGGACGGCCATCGGCGACGCGGTCGCGCTCTCGGTCCGGCTTGGGGAGCGCCGGCGCGACACGAACGAAGTCGTTCCGCCGCGCGCGATCCTGCTCATCTCCGATGGCGCGCGAGATGGCGGGCGAGTGGATCCCGTGGCGGCGGCAAAACAGGCCAAGGAGCAGGCGATTCCCGTGCACACCGTGCTCGTGGGAACGGCCGAGGGCGTGGTCGAGGAGACCCTGACCGGCGGATTCCGGCGCATCACTCAGGTGCCGCCGAGCCCGGAGACGCTGCAGGCGCTGTCCGCGGCGACGGGCGGCGAGTTCTTCACCGCGACCGACGACGAGCGACTACGCGAGGTGTACGAGGAGCTCGGCTCCCGGCTGGGCGAGCGCGAGGAGTCCAGGGAGATCACGGACTTCTTCGCAGCCGGCGCCGCGGCGCTTCTGCTCGTCGGCGGGGCGCTTTCTGCTTTCCTCTTCCAGAGGATCCCGTGACTCGCAGCTTTCGCATCGCGGCTTTGGTGGCCACGCTCGCCGCGGCGCTCGTGGTCGCGGCGCCCGCCGGGAGCGCGAACGAATGCGAGGGGCTGCAGGTGTGCGTGCCGATCGTCGGTCCATGGGTCTCCGTGCCCGCGGCAGGTGGAGCGGCGCGTCCCGAGGTCAGGTGGCAGCTCACCTGCCCCCGGAGCTTCATCGTGGGCGGATTGGACGCGAGGCTCACCGAGCGGGCGATCGACGTGAGCTTCGTCGGCCTGCTCGGGAGCCCCGTCAATCCAGGTATCACGACCTCTCGCTCCGTGACTTTCGTCGCGACACATGTGGGCCGCTCATCCGGCGCCCCGAGCTTCAAGCCATACATCGGGTGTATGCCCGCGCGGGGCGGTGGTTCTCGAGTGCCGACCTCCGTCTCCGTGTTCCCGCCCGGGCAACCGGCAACGCTCCGGTCGAAGACGGTCAGGGTGCGCCCCGGCGCCGCGACGGTCAACCTCGGGTGTCGTCCCGGTGAGCGGCTCGTCGGAGCGTCGCACGCGTTCGGGTTCTTCACGCGGACGCCTCCGAGCGCGAGCCTCGTCTCGAGCGTCAGCGGCACACGGGCCGTCCGCGGAGGAAAGGTCGTAGTGGTCAGCTTGCGAGGCGATGCCGAAGTCGGAGGAGTCCGCGCCGTCGTCCAGGTGCAGGCCCTCTGCTCGAGGTCGCGATGAGCTTTCAGAGCCCGTGGCTCCTGTTCACGCTTGTCGTGCTCGCGGCCGCGATCGGTCTCTGGCTCTACGCCGAGCGGCGGCGGGCGCGCTACGCGGTCCGGTTCACGAACATGGACGTGCTCGCCTCGGTGGTCTCGGGACGATCCTGGCCGAGGCTCCTGCCGCCCGTGCTCTTTGCTCTCGCGCTTGGCGTGCTCTTGGTCGGCCTGGCGCGCCCCCAGGTCGAGCGAATGGTCTTGAAGGAGCGGGCGACCGTGATCCTCGTCATCGACACCTCGCGCTCCATGCAGGCCGAGGACGTCGAGCCGTCGAGGCTGGGCGCCGCCCAGGAGGCGGTGCGAACGTTCCTCGACCAGGCGCCCGATCGCCTGCGCGTCGGGCTCGTCGTCTTCGCGGGGGAGACTCAGGTCGCGACGCCTCCGACCCGGGATCACGAGCTCGTGCGCACCGCCGTGGACGAGATCGACACGTTCCTGGTCTTCGGCGGCACCGCGATCGGGGATGCGCTGGAGACGGCCGTCGACCTCGGCAAGCGAGTCACCGAAGCGGAGCTGTCGGAGGAAGAGGAGATCGCCCTCGCCGATCTCGGCGCCAGAAGGTCGTTCGCGCAGGCGACCAGCTGTGACGAGCCGGGGCCGGTGTCGATTCTCTTCCTCTCGGACGGCGCCCAGACGCGGGGGATCCTGCAGCCGCTCGAGGGCGCCGCGCTGGCGCGGGAAGCCTGCTTCCCGGTCTTCACGGTCGCCCTGGGGACGCCGAACGGCACGATCCCGCGAGGCCCGTTCGGAGGAGGAGGGTTCAATCCCGGCGGAAGCGACTCGCAGCGGATTCCCATTCCGCCCGACCCCGAGACCTTGCGCCAGATCGCCGAGATCACGGACGGCGAGTTCTCGGAGGCGCGAACCGCCGACGCGCTCGAGAACGCGTACGAGAATTTGGGCTCGCGCTTGGGGCGCGAGCCCGGTGAGACGGAGGTCACCTTCCTGTTCGTCGCGCTCGCGGCCGGGCTGCTTGTCGCCGCCGGGGTGCTGGGTGTCTTCGTGGCGCCCAGGTTGCCGTAGGGCTCCCACTGGCGGAGGGGTCAGGCTTCAGCCTGACCC
>JACCTK010000211.1 GCA_013812465.1 Actinomycetota bacterium | reverse complement strand
ACTTCCTGCACCCGCTCCGCCGTACGCACTACGAGGAGCAGCGTGCCCTGCAGGATGTGAGCTTCCGGGTCGAGCCGGGTGAGTTCTTCGGGATCATGGGCCCAAACGGCAGCGGCAAGAGCACGCTACTCAAGGTCACCGCGGGGATTTATCGCCACGACACGGGGACGGTCCGGGTTAGCGGTCTCCTGTCACCGTTTATCGAGCTGGGGGTGGGTTTCAATCCTGAGCTCACTGCGCGCGACAACATCCGAATCAACGGCACCCTGCTCGGCCTGGATCGCCGCCAGCTCGGGGCACGTTACGACGAAATCGTGGCGTTCTCCGAGCTCGAGCGCTTCGTCGACCAGAAGCTCAAGAACTTCTCGTCAGGGATGCAGGTTCGCCTGGCATATGCGATCGCCATCCAGGTCGACTTCGACATCTTGCTGCTCGACGAGGTGCTCGCCGTCGGCGACGAAAGCTTCCAGCAGAAGTGCTCCGAGACGTTCACACGGTTCCGCAAGGATGGCAAGACGATAGTGCTCGTAACCCACAACCTTGCGCTGATCGAGCAATTCGCCGATCGGGCGCTCCTGTTGCTAGACGGGCACGTGCAAGCTCTCGGAGCTCCCGGCGACGTCATCGCTCGGTACCACGCGCAGCTCGCTCGGCCTGCAGCCGGGAGTGATGCCCCCGTGATCAAGGCGGCGTCGTGACACGCCCGGCCTCGATGGGAGACTAGGTGTCCCAGGCATCGTTCTGGAAGCCTGCGACTATCTCGAGCGGTCGGCGCGGCTCGAGCATGCACCGTTCGCGTTCTGGGCTCATCGACGCCTCCGCCCGAAGACGTTCGTCGTGCTCGGCACGCATGCGGGCTGCTCGCACCTGTCCCTCTGGCAGACAGTGGCTCGCCTCGCGAGAGAGACCGCGCGTAGGGCGGGACATGTCGCGCGGGAGGCTCGTTGCCCGGTCGCCTGTACTACGGTTCCCGCGCCTTGACAACCTCGCACTCCAAGAGGTACTTCGAGACGGTAGCCGCGCTGGCGCAGGCGGTCGACGGCGACAAGATCGACGCCCTCGCAAGAGGGATCGCTGCGGTGCGCAAACGCAGCGGCCGTCTGTTCGTGCTCGGCGTGGGCGGCGGCGCGGGTAACGCCTCACATGCGGTGAACGACTTCCGCAAGCTGTGCGCGATCGAGAGCTTCGCGCCGACAGACAACGTCTCCGAGCTCACGGCGCGGACGAACGACGCGGCTGGGAAACCTCGTTCAGCACCTGGCTCAAGATCTCACGGCTCAACGTCGATCCCCCAACCGACCTCCGTACGACGCTCGTCGAGTCGTTTCAGGCCGTGGTCTGGCACGCGCTCGTCTCGCATCCCGAGCTCGTCGTGCAGCGCGGACACTGAGAATCAATCACGTCTCGGTGACTGCGGCGGTCTTCCTCGACCGCGACGGAGTCCTCAACGAGCTCGTGCCCGACCCGTTCTCGGGACGGCCCGAGTCGCCGCTCGACCCCGAGCAGGTCGCACTCGCCGCAGCAGCCGCCGCCGCTCTCCAAGCCCTGCGCAGCGCCGGATACGTGATCGTCGAGGCCTCGAACTAGCCCGCCGCCGCACCGGGAGTCGTCGGGATCGAGCGGCTCAAGAGCGTCCATTCGCGAGTAACTCGAGCTGCTCAAGCGTGACGGAGCGAGTGTGGACGCCTTCCACGTCTGCTTCCACCATCCCGACGGGATAGTCCCGGAGCTGGCACGCCAGCGCGACTGTTGCCAGCCGGCGGCGGGGATGCTGCTCGCAGCCGCAGCAGAGTTCGCAATTGACCTCGGCGCGTCGTGGATCGTCGGGGATACGGACGACGACGTCGCGGCCGGGACGGCGGCGGGTTGTCGCACGGTTCTGATCGAGAACCCGGCCAGCGCGCACAGACGCATCTTCGATACCACGCAAGACGGGAGGGGCTCCTGATCTCACCGAGGCCGCCCACCTCATCTTCGACCTCGACAGGCGCTAGATTAGCCGCGTGCTGAGCGACCTCACCATCAGGGTCTTCGCCGACGGGGCGGATCTCGATGGGATCTTGGCGCTCTCGGAGGACCCTCGGATCTCCGGCTTCACCACGAATCCGACGCTGATGTGGAAAGTCGGCCTCACCGACTATCAGGACTTCGCGAAGCGTCTCCTAGAGCGGATCACGAAGCCGATCTCCTTCGAGGTCTTCGCAGATGATGCGGACGAGATGTGTCGGCAGGCGCAACTAATTAGTTCATGGGGCGACAACGTATACGTCAAGATCCCGGTGACGACAACCTCCGGCGAGTCGATGGCGGCCCTCGTGCGACAGCTCTCCGAGGACGGGGTCAAGGTGAACGTGACCGCGCTCTTCACCACGGCGCAGGTCGAGCTGATCACAGGCGCCGTCAAGAACGGCGCGCCGTCCTACATCTCTGTCTTCGCCGGGCGCATCGCCGACGCGGGCGTCGAGCCGGTGCCGATCATGGCGAAGGCGGTTGACATCATGGTTGACGCGCCGCGGGCGGAGCTGATCTGGGCGTCGCCCCGGGAGATTCTCAACGTCGTCCAGGCCGACCAGGTCGGCTGCCACATCATCACTCTGACGCACGAGCTGCTCACCAAACTCGACTCGATCGGCAAGGACCTAAACCAGTTCTCGCTCGAGACGGTGCAGATGTTCCACAGCGATGCCATCGCCGCAGGCTTCACGCTCTAAGCGATGGAGCGCGCCTGCATCACCGGCGGAGCCGGGTTCATCGGCAGCACGCTCGCCGATCGCCTGAGCGCCGAGGGCGTCGCGGTCGTGGTCGTCGACGACTTCCGGACCGGCCGGCCCGAGTTCGTCGCAGGGCTCCTCGGGCGTCCGGCTACGAGGCTCGTCGAAGGCGACGTCCTCGACCGGGCGCTGCTCGAGGAGGCGTTCTCGGACTGCGACTGGGTCTTCCACCTGCAGGCAAACGCGGACCTACGCGACGGGCTCGAGCACCCGCGGCGCGACCTCGAGCAGAACACGATCGCGACCTCGACGGTGCTCGAGTCGATGCGCGCGGTCGGGACGACGAAGATCGCCTTCTCCTCGACCGGCTCGGTCTACGGGGAGCCGCAGATCTTCCCGACACCCGAAGACGCGCCGTTCCCAATCCAGACGTCGCTGTACGCCGCATCGAAGCTCGCCAGTGAGGGATTGATCGGTGCCTACGCCCACGGGTACGGCTTCACGGGGCTGATCTTCCGCCTCGTCTCGATCCTCGGCGAGCGATACACCCACGGCCACGTCTTAGACTTCTACCACGCGCTGAAGGCCGACCCGACCCGGTTGCGCGTGCTGGGGGACGGACGCCAGGAGAAGTCGTATCTCTATGTCGAGGACTGCATCTCCGCGATGCTCACGGCTGTCGCCGCGCATGACGGGGATGCCGGGTCGACCCATGTCTACAACCTCGGCACCGACGAGACGGTGGCCGTCGACCACTCCGTGGCCGTCATTACCGAGCACCTCGGCGTCGCCCCGACGATCGAGCATACGGGCGGGCGACGCGGCTGGGCCGGAGACTCGCCGCTGATCCATCTCGACTGCTCGCGCATCCGCGCGCTCGGCTGGAAACCAACGCTGACGATCGAGCAGGCGATCGTTCGCACCCTCGAATGGCTCGAAGAGAACCCGTACGATGTGCCGGAGCCGGCCGCCGTCGGATGAGCGTTATCTTCAGCAGAGCCCCGCTACGCATCTCTCTGGGGGGCGGCGGGACCGACCTCCCCTCCTATTACCGAGAGCACGGCGGCTTCGTCGTCTCCGGCGCAATCGACAAGTACGTCTACATGCTGACCCACACGGTCTTCCAACGTCGTTACCTGATGAAGTACGCGCAGACGGAGGTGGCCGACGACGTCGCGGAGATCCGCCACCCGATCCTCCGCGAGGCGCTGCAGCGCTATTGGCGCGGTAGTCCGCTTGAGATCGCATCGGTAGCCGACGTCCCGGCTGGCACCGGGATGGGCTCCTCGGGCGCCTTCGGAGTGTGCCTCCTGAAGGCGCTAGCGCAGGCACGCGCGACCTCCGTCACCCCGGGCGCGCTGGCAGAGGCGGCCTCCGAGATTGAGATCGACGTCTTGAAGGAGCCGGTCGGGAAGCAGGACACCTACGTCGCTTCGCACGGCGGGATCTGCAGCTACACCTTCCATCCCGACGGGAGCGTCGACGTCGTACCACTCGAGCTCAGCCCCGAGACGCTCCGCCGGTTGCGCGAGAATCTCCTCCTGTTTTACACCGGCGAAGCCCGCGCTGCGTCCGCCGTGCTAAGCGACCAAGACGAGCGCTCCCGCCGCGGCGACGAAGAGATGCTGGCGAACTTGCACAAGACGAAGGAGATGGGGTACCGCAGCCTGGATCTGCTGCTCGCGGGCGACCTCGAGTCTTACGCCGAGCTGATGCACGAGCACTGGGAGAACAAGCGCCGCCGCTCAGCGGCGATCGCCTCGGAGCACATCGACATGCTCTACACCCTGGCCCGGCGGAGCGGAGCAATCGGCGGCAAGCTCGTTGGAGCGGGAGGCGGCGGCTTCCTGCTCGTGTACGCGCGACGACCGGCCGATACGCGGCAGGCGATGGCCGCAACGGGGGCGCAAGAGCTCGTCTTCGATTTCGAGTTCGGAGGCGCGTATGCGAGCGAGCACGCATGAGCGACGCGCCGTTGCGGGTGGGGATCGTGGGCTGCGGGCTCATCGGGCGCAAACGGGCTGAGGCGCTGCGGCCACAGGATCACCTCGTCGGGTGCGCCGACATCGTTCCTGAGGCGGCGGAGCGGCTTGCGGCCGACTTCGATGGGCGGGCCTGCGAAGGCATGACGGAACTGCTCGAGCTCGAGCCCCAGGTGTTGATCGTCGCGACGTCGCACGATCAGCTTGCGCCGCTTGCCGCGCAGGCGCTCGACGGTGGTGCCCACGTGTTCGTCGAAAAGCCGGCGGGGCTAAGCACAGCGCAGGTAGAGCAGCTGAGTCGGGTGGCCGAGCGCTCGTCCCGCCTCGTCAAGGTCGGGTTCAACCACCGCTTCCATCCGGGTCTCGCACGCGCGGCCGCCGAGGTTCACTCAGGCCGCCACGGCGAGCTGATGCACATCAGGGCCCGCTACGGCCACGGCGGACGGCCGGGGTACGATCGTGAATGGCGCGCTCAGCCCGCGCGCTCCGGCGGCGGAGAGCTGGTCGACCAGGGGATGCACCTGCTCGATCTCGTGCACTGGATCGCCGGACCGCTACCTCTGCACTCGGCGCTCCTGCGTACACACTTCTGGGACACGCCGGTGGAAGACAATGCGGCGTTGATCCTGGGCGAGGCGCACGACCGCACCGCGCCCTGGGCCTTGCTGCACGTCAGCTGGACCGAGTGGAAGAACACCTTCTCGCTCGAGATCTACTGCCGTACCGCCAAGCTGCAGGTCGACGGGCTCGTACGCTCGTACGGGCCGCAGAGCCTGCGCATCTACCACATGAAGCCGGAGCTCGGGCCGCCCGAGCTCGAGGAGGACACCTTTTCCGACGACGACGTCTCCTGGGCGGCGGAGTGGGAGCACTTCGCGGCAGCCCTTGCCGGCGAGGTTGAGCTGCTCGGCTCGCTGGCGGACGCACGCTACGCCTGGGCCCGCGTGGAGGATGCGTACGCAGGGGGACCGTATGCGCGGATGCGAGAGGACATTCCCCGCTGAGACGCGTGCTCGTCACAGGCGGCTCGATGGGCATCGGCCTCGCTGTCGCGCAGACGCTGGCGTCGCGCGATACCGAGCTCGTGCTCGTCGCACGGGGCACGGAGTCGCTGAAGCGCGCGGTCGACTCGCTAGAAGGCGAAGGGCACTCCTGGCACGCGTTCGACGTCAGCGATGACGATGCCTGGAGCGCCGTGCAGATCGATGAGCTGCACGGCCTGGTCTGCGCCGCTGCGTTGATGGATCCCGTCGGGCCGATCGGCAGCTATGCGCCGGCGGACTTCAAGCGCACGCTGGACGTCAACGTGGTCGGCACGCTGCTCGCGGTGCACCACTGCCTACCGGCTCTCCAGGCGGCAGGCGGCTCAATCGTCACGTTCGGGGGCGGTGGAGCGACAGCACCATTGCCTCGCTTCGACGCGTACGCCGCGTCGAAGGCAGCCATCGGGCGGCTGACGGAGAATCTTGCGATCGCTCTCGCACCGCTGCGCATCAACTGCGTCGCGCCGGGATTCGTCGCGACGCGCCTGCACGAAGCAACCCTCGCAGCGGGCGCCGAAGCGGCTGGGCCGGACTTCTACGAGCGGACGCGGAGGGCGATCGAGCAAGGCGGTTTCCCGGCGGCGGAGGCAGCAGATCTGGTCTGCCTGCTCCTCGCGGACCCGCCGTTTAGCGGCAAGCTCGTTTCCGCGCAGTGGGATCCATGGCGCGACCCCACCTACCACGAACGGCTTGCGAACGAGCCCGATCTCGGGACTCTGCGCCGTATCGACGGCATGCTCTTCGAGCGCACGAGAGAAGCACACTGAGGATGCTTGCAGTACCTCCCGGCACGGACGCGGTTCCGCGGTTCGACGACGGATGGCTGATCGGCGAGAATCGCTGCGCCCCCTACCTCAGCTACGCCCAGGCCGGTGCTGTCAACTGGTCCGACGAGCTGGAAAGCCTCCACGAGGAGAGCAGCCGCACTCACTTCCTCGACCTCTGGACGCGGGCCGCGATCCTCGAGCAGGTCGGAGATCTTCCCGAGCACGCGGTCGTGCTCGATCTCGGCTGCTCGACCGGACACCTGCTTCAGGACCTGCGCGGCGCTTATCCCCAAGCGATGCTGATCGGCGTCGATCTCATCGCTGCCGGCCTCGAAAAGGCACACGCGCACGTCCCGAGCGCCCGTCTTCTGCAGGCGGACACGTGCGACCTACCGCTCGCCGAGGACAGCGTGGACGTCGTCGTCAGCGCGAACATGCTGGAACACGTGGCGGACGATCGCAATGCACTCGCCGAGATTCGACGGGTCCTTCGACCGGGGGCGCGGGCCGCGCTCGTCGTGCCCGGGGGAGCCCGCACGTACGACTACTACGACCGCTTCCTCGGACACGAGCGACGCTACGCCCGCGGCGAGCTCGCCCGGAAGGCCTCAGACGCCGGGCTCGAGGTGATTGAGGACCGTTATATCGCGTCGCTGTGCTATCCGGCGTTCTGGCTCGTCAAGCAGCGCAACCGCCTCCGGTTCGACCGGCTCGAGGGCGACGCGCTCGCAGAGCGCGTCGCGCACGACATCGGCACCACCAGGGATTCGCGTGTAGGTCGCGTGCT
>JACCTK010000194.1 GCA_013812465.1 Actinomycetota bacterium | reverse complement strand
ATGAAGAGCCACAACCTCGAGAAGAAGTCGTCGAAGCGTAGGCGCGGCTTTCGAAAGATGTACGACGTCGCCGAGAGCGACGTCAAGCGCGTTCAGAAGCTCTTGAGGGGAGACTGAGATGCCTCGGGTAAAGAGGGCGGTGCACGCGCGCAAGAAGCGCGCCAAGGTTTTGGAGCAGGCAAAGGGCTACAGGGGGCTCAAGAAGTCGAACTACAAGTACGCGAAGGAGCAGGTCGAGCGTTCCCTCGTGTACGCGTACCGCGACCGGAAGGTGAAGAAGCGCACCTTCCGTTCGCTCTGGATCATTCGCATCAACGCAGCCGCGCGCGCGAATGGGCTCTCCTACAACCGCTTCATGGCGGGCGTGAGGCTGGCGGGAATCGAGCTCGATCGCAAGTCGCTCGCCGACATCGCGGTGTCAGACCCGAAGGCGTTCTCGGTGGTCGCGGAGAAGGCAAACGCTGCGCTCGAGTCCGCGTCTTCCGCGGCATAGCTTCTAGCGCGATGATCGTCCGTCATGGCCGTTCATTGCGTTAGGAGCTCTTGATCGAGTCGCGTCAGAACGAGAAGGTCCGGCTCGTCCGGAGGCTCCTTGCTGCGCGCAAGCACCGCGAAGAGAGCGGGCTCTTCGCGGTCGAGACCGAAGATCTGGTCGAGGCGGCGCGTGAAGCGGCGATCGAGCCCGTCGAGCTGCTCGTCGCGGGAGAAAACGTGGTCGGCGAGCTCTTGGCCGAGGTGTCGACTCTCGGGCACGCGCCGCGTGTCATCGGGATCTTCAGGAGGGCCGACCTGCCGGTCGGCACGCGAGACGTGACGGTCGCTCTCTGGCGCGTAACGGATCCGGGAAACGTGGGCGCGCTCCTGCGGACCGCGGACGCGTTCGGCGCCGCGGTGTCGCTGTCGCCGGAGTGCGCGGATCCGCTCGGCCCGAGAGCGCTGCGTGCGTCGGCCGGCGCGATCTTCCGCGTGCCACTCGTCCACTGGGACGTCGCTCCCGGTCGCTGCGTCGCGCTGGTTGCGCACGGCGGCATGCCGCTTGCCGACGTGGACGTCGAACCTCCGCTCACGATGCTCCTGGGCTCGGAACGCGAAGGGCTGCCTGAACGCCTGGTAACAGACTGTTACAAGGCGACGATCCCACTCCCCGGCGACGCCGAGTCGCTGAACGTGGCTGCGGCTGGGGCGATCGCGCTCTATGAGCTCTCGCGCCGCTCTGTTCCTCGACCCCGCTCCTCGGCTTCGGCCCGAGCCTTGTGATACGCGATCCGCTCCCGTAGCCGCTGTTGGAGCGGATCGGTCCTCAACCACTCGGCGTGACGCTCATCAATCCTCTTCCTCTTCCTCGGATTCATCGTCTTCGTCTCCTTGTACGAAAGTCACCAGATAATCCACTCCGGCACGGATATCGAAGAGCGACTCCATGATCGCCTGCACGTCGGCGTGAGTCACAGGGAGCCCATCTTCCACTCTTCCCATGGTGCCGAGCACGCGCGGCTCTCGCAAGATGTCTGCTTCGGACTAGCCGAACCCGCCTCCACCGCCTCCACCACCGCCTCCGCCGCCTCCCGAGAATCCACCTCCGCCGCCACCGGAGCCCGAGTTCGGCGGCGCCAGTGCGCTGCCGAAGCCGGACGTCAAATCGCCGATGGAGAGGCTGGTGACGCCGGAGCTCAGATCACCGCTCGGCGAGATCCAGTAGATCGTGCTCGCCTCGTGGAGCGCTTCCGGCATGTGGATCTGCGCCCCCTGCAGCACGCGCTCGGCGATGCCGAAGGCGATCCCGTAGACGAGGAACCGCTCCCACAAGACGAGCGTCGCCGGCGGTGCCTCCTGTAGGCGGGGGAAGTCGGTCAGGTAGCGGCGGAAGGCATCCCAGCGCTCAGCCTCCGTCTGTGCGGGCGGCGACCGCCTACGCCATAGGCGACGCCCGAAGATGACCGTCGCACCGAGCAGCGCCGCGTTGACGACCAGGCTGATGCCGGCGCCAACGAGCACGACGTCGGAGTAGCGTGGATAGACGGAGCGCCAGCCGTCCTGCGCGATGAAGATGAGCAGTACCCCAACGAGGGCGAACAGCACCCCGGCGCCCACGAGCGGAACGGCGCCAAGCGAGCGGAACCAGCTTCGGCGGTCGGCCTCCCGTCCGACTGCTCCCTTGAACGACTCGAAGCGCTCCGACATCGACTCCCGTTCGTCCTCGATCCGGTCGCGGAACTTCGAGAGCCGCTCCGAGCCGCCGTCCAGCACCGCATCGACGACGCTCGCGACGTCGTCCTCCCACGGGGTCAGGTCCGCGCTCTCGCCGGCCGAAAGCTCGAGATCCGACACGGTCTGCGTACGGAGACCGCCCCAGATCTTCCGCTCCGTCGTCGTAGGTACGGCTGTGTAGGCGCCGCGTCGGATCAGGTCGAAGAGCGTCGCCGTGAATTCATACGACCCCGCCTCGCCGCCCTGCCGGAGCAGTGTCGGGACGAGGGCGGGCTCGGTTTCGGTGGGAGGCTCCTGCTCGTATTCCCGGTCGTAGCTCGTCCGCCGCTCGCGGCCGAGGAGCCAGAACACGGCTGCGATGACGAAGAGCGCGGGAAGAGTGGCCAGCGCCAGCACGATGAGGGCGGTGCGGAGCGGGTTGTCCTTGAGCTCGTCGATTCGCTCCTGGTCTTTCGCATATTCCTCGGTGTCCGCCTGTTCCTCTGCGACGATCTTCGCGAGCCCGGGACCGTTCTCGACGCGCATGCCCGCCGTCGACGAGAACGAGCCGCGTGGATAGAGGGCCCTCAGCTCGACGAACTGTCCGGCAGACACGCCGAGCGCACGCAGGAGCGCGCGTGGCCCTGCGAGCGTGACGTCTCCGCGCACCCACACGGGATGACCCCAAGCACGTACGACCTCTCCCGGCCCGGAAGTCGCTGCCGTGAGGCGGCCGAGAGACTGCTCCCACTCGTCTCCCCACACCTTGAGGTTGACGTCCACGACGTCGTCGTAGCCGACCGCGAGGCCGCTGAAGCGGTAGCGAATCGTGAACGTGCGCGATTCGCCCGTCGCTTGGAATCGCCAAACGACTCGGATCCGCCCGTCGAGATCACGAGTGCCGAACGTCCCTGCCGGACCGCCCGGCTCGAGCTCGGTCGAGGCGCCGGGACGGAACGCGCGTCCGTTCTCGAGCACCGTGACGCCGGAGATGCGCTCGCCGCTCCGGTAGGGGATCTCGCGGAAGCCGTACGTGAACGGGAAGTCGCTCCCGAAGGCGACCGTGATCCGCTCTTCGACCGCGACGCCGCCATCCGCTTCGACCTGTGTCTGGACGTCGGCCTCGACGAGCTCGTACGACTGGGCGAGGGCCGGCGGCGCGACTGCGAGCGTGACAATCGCTGCCGCGCTTGCGACAACGGACAAACGCGCCTTTGAATGTGCCGAGGTCCGTATCACACCCCGACGCCTTCGGGAATGCCACAACATGGAGGGGTTTGCTTCGCGCGACCGGGATCCGCGCGAGCGGATTCCGGTCTTGCGCACTCGGCGAAGGCCGTCGGTTTTGGTTGCGGCGCTACCGGTATCAAACCCCGAGGCCTCCGGATTTGCCCCTACATGAAGGGGTCTGCTTCGCGCGACCGGGATCCGCGCGAGCGGATTCCGGTCTTGCGCACTAGAAGTCGACGACCGGGACCTCCCGTTGTGCCTCCTCCTCGACCTCGAAGAACTCGCGGATGCTGAACCCGAACGGTCCCGCGATCACCAGCCCTGGGAACGTCTGGATCGCGTTGTTATAGGTCAGAACCGAGTCGTTGTAGACCTGGCGGGCGACTGCCACGCGGTTCTCGGTCTCCGCGAGCTCCGTCTGGAGCTGCCGGAAGTTCTCGTCGGCCTGCAGCTCGGGATACGCCTCTGCTACCGCGAAGAGGCGGCCGAGCGCAGCGCCGAGGATTCCTTCCGCCTGCGCGGTCTCGGCCGGTGTTCCCGCTTGCTGAGCCCTCGCGCGGGCAGCGGTCACGGCCTCGAAGGTCTCGCGCTCGTGCGCGGCGTAGCCCTTCACCGTCTCGATGAGGTTCGGAATCAGGTCCCAGCGCCGCTTGAGCTGCACCTCGACCTGCGCCCAGGCGTTGTCGACCCGGTTTCGAAGCCGGACGAGTTTGTTGTAGAGCAGAACGAGTACGACCGCGATCACGTGGACGATCGCGAGGAGGACGATGAGCCAGATCACGTGCCCGACTCTATGGATAGGCTGAGCCAATGGCAACTGTGACCGGTCTTTTCGTGTCCCCAGGCCGAAAAAGCGGCCGCTCGGAGGCGCGT
>JACCTK010000372.1 GCA_013812465.1 Actinomycetota bacterium | reverse complement strand
AGCTGAGTATGTGAGGGTGGACATCACTACCCTCAGGGAGCGGACGCAGCGACCGACGCCCAGTTACACCACGCTACGGGACGTGACCGCGCCTCCGGCACTCCTAACTCAAGGGGTCGTTATTGCGCCCTCCGAAGCGGAAGAGACGGATGCCGCGTACTTCGCGAATACGCCGCTGCCGTAGCGCGGCGCGGGCGGCGACCAGTCGCGCAGGCGCGCGGCGATCTCATGGTCGGTGAGCTCGACGCGGAGCTCTCGCATCTCGACGTCGATCACTATCATGTCGCCCTCTCGCACAGCGGCGATTGGCCCGCCGCGCGCGGCTTCTGGCGCCACGTGACCGACCATGAAGCCGTGCGTCGCGCCGGAGAAACGGCCGTCCGTAAGGAGCGCGACGGAGTCGCCGAGCCCCTCGCCGACGATGGCGGCCGTCACCTGGAGTATCTCGGGCATGCCAGGTGCTCCCACCGGGCCCTCGTAGCGGACCACGACGACGTCACCTGCGCGGATCCGCTGGGCTTTGACGGCGTCGAAGCAGGCGTGTTCCGAGTCGAACACGCGCGCCGGGCCGCGGTGCAACGTCCGGCCGACCGTCAGCTTGAGGACGCAGCCCTCCGGCGCTAGGTTGCCACGCAAAATGCGCAGAAAGCCGCTCGGACTGATCGGGCTCTCGATGGCGTGTACGACATCCTGGCCGGGCCGCTCGACGACGGAGGCGGCGACCTCGCCGAGCGTGCGTCCCGTCACCGTGGGCATGTCGACGTGGATCAGCCCCTTCTTGGCCAGCTCGCGGGCGACGAGCGCGACGCCGCCGGCTCGGTCCATGTCGGTAGCGTGGTAACGGCCCCACGGCTTCATGTTGGCGAGCACGGGCGTCTGCTCTGCGATCCGGTCGAAGTCGTCGATCGTGAACGGGATGCCGAACTCTCGTGCGATCGCGAGCAAGTGCAGCACGCTGTTCGTCGAACCACCGGTGGCAACGGCCGAGGCGGCGGCGTTCTCGAGCGCCTCTCGCGTAACGATCTGCGAAGGGCGGACGTCCCGCCTCACGAGGTCCATGGCGACGCGGCCGCACTCGTAGGCCGCCTCCCGCTTGTGCCTTGAGAGGGCGGCGATACCGTTCGCCCCGGCCGGTGAGAGTCCCAGGAACTCGAGGATCGTCGACATTGTGTTCGCGGTGAACTGCCCGCCGCACGCTCCCGCCCCGGGGCAGGCGACCGACTCGAGCTCGTGCAGCTCCTCGGCAGTCATCTTCCCGGCCGCGTAAGCGCCGATCGCTTCGTATACGTCACCGACGGTGACGTCGCGGCCGCGGAACCTGCCCGGCGCTATCGATCCTGTGTAGAGAACTACGCCAGGGATGTCGAGGCGCCCGAGCGCCATCACCGCCCCCGGGTTCGTCTTGTCGCAGGCGACAAGGCAGACGAGCCCGTCAAAAAGGTGACCGCGCGCGACGAGCTCAATCGAGTCCGCGATCACCTCGCGCGAAACCAGCGAGGCACGCATCGCCTCGGTGCCCATCGCGACGCCGTCCGAGACCGCGATCGTGTTGAACTCGAGCGGTGTCCCGCCCGACTCGCGGATGCCGCGCTTCACGTCCTGCGCCAGATCGCGCTGGTTGAGGTTGCACGGCATCGTCTCGATCCAGGCCGTGGAGACGCCTATCAGCGGCCGGGCGAGATCCTCGTCGGTGAAGCCGGTGGCCTTGAGCATCGCGCGGGCGCCCGCCCGGTCGGGGCCGTCGGTGAGTGCGGCGCTGCGCCGCTTCGCGGGATCGGAGGGATGGTTGTAGGCCACTGTGCTCATACCTCGTCGGCTCTAGGCGGCTGTCCGGCGGGGCCGGCTCGCGCAACGAGCCGTTCAACGGACTCGCTGACGCGTGCGCCGTCCCAGATGGCGTCATGCAGGCCCCTTGGGGCTCGCGCGTCACCGACGGCAATCGTCGGAAGGCCGAGCAGACGAAGCGGCGCCACGAGATCGTCGACGGCGAAATGCGTGCCGGCGTCGACCACGAGCGATGCGCGAACCCGGTTCTCGCGGCCGGCGACATCCACCAGTGTCGCGCCATCGGAATGAACGTTGGCGATCCGTGCGTCGTTCACGATCGTCACGTTCGCAGCTCGAAGTGCGTCACGCCAAAGTTGGCCGGAGAGGGTGTCATCGAGCGCAGCCGCGGGCAGCAGGTTCCGCGTCACCAGCAGCACAGAGCAGCCGGAGCGTGCGAGCACCTCGGCGGTGCCGACTCCCTTGCGATGGCCCTCTTCGTCAACCACGATGACCT
This sequence comes from Actinomycetota bacterium, assembly GCA_013812465.1. The sequence goes on along the minus strand of JACCTK010000372.1, from coordinate 1,508 downwards.
CGCCGCTAGTCGGCAACGGGCCGCGAAGAAGATCGACTGCGCCGACCACAGCGTTTCGACGAGGTTGGGGTCGAGAGCCGGTCGCAACCACTACGATCGACGGGCTTTCGGCTGCGATCGTGCTCGCGTCAGCCTGCGTTCCGAGCCGGACATCGACGTCGAGACGTTCGATCTCGCGTTCACGCCACGTGACGAGGGCACGCAGCTCCTCTTGCCGCGGGAGCGAGGCGACTTGGAGGACCTGGCCGCCAAGGGTGTCAGCTTCCTCGTAGAGCCGCACGGCGTGACCGGCCACGGCACAGGTGCGGGCCGCCTCGAGACCCGCCAGGCCACCCCCGACGACGATTACGGAGAGGCGTTCGGTCTCGCCCTGGTCTCTCGGTGGCTCCGCCTCGAATCCGACGTTCGGGTTCTGAAGACACGCGATCGGGAACTTCCGTAGCCGACGGGCGATACAGAGATTGTCCGCGACACAAGGCCGAATCTCTTCAGCGCGGCCATGCGCCGCCTTTCGGGGCAGCTCGGGGTCCGCGATGAGGGCGCGCGTCATTCCAGCTAGGTCGCAGGCCTCAGTCTGGAGCGCGTGCTCGGCGATCGCCGGGTCGTTGATCCTTCCCTCCGCAATGACCAAGACAGACGAAGGCAGGCGTCCGCGAACGGCTGCCGCAAACGGAACGCCGAAGCCAGGCTCGACCTCCGTCGGCGGGATCAGAAGGTGGAGGTTGTCGTAGTCGCCGTTCCCTACGCCGACATAGTCGACATCGCATGCATCAACCAACGCGACCGCAGCATCGACGTACGACGGCAGGCTCGAGCTGATCGTGAAGCCGAGGACGGGGTCTGGGCCGAGCAGCTCACGAAGGCGTTCGAGTATCTCCCTTCCAAGGCGCGACCGGTTCTCGAGCGATCCGCCGTAATCGTCGTCTCGGGCGTTCCTGGCGTCTGAGAGGAACCCGTCCACGAGTGTGTCGTACGCGAACATGCACTCGATCCCATCCACTCCAGCAGACAGCGCCGCAGATGCCGCGCGGACGTGGCCATCGATCAGTTCCGCGATATCCAGCTCATCGATCGAGCGCACTCGACCACCGTTTGGAGCAGGCTCGGGGGAGGGGCCCCAGAGCTCACGCATGGTGGCGTCAGGATCTGCATTACGGCCGAGGTGATAGAGCTGCTGAATGACGAGGCTGCCATGACCGTGCAGGGCGGCGACGAGCTCCCGCAGCGCGGGAACGAACCGGGGATCCTCGAAGCGATAGTTCTGTGGCGTGACGCCTGCACTCGGAAGTACCGGCAGCGGCTCTAGGACGATCAGTCCCGCACCGCCTCGGGCGCGAGCGCAGTAGTAGCCCATTGCTCGTGAGCCTGGTATCCCGTCCTGGCCGAGGCTCGTGGTGTGCGCCGTGAGAACGATCCTGTTTCGGAGGTCACGGGCGCGTAGCGTCGTCGGCGAGAAGAGCCGCGGGTATGGCGTCGTGCCGCTGACCATGTCGCTCACGGGCCGGCCT
>JACCTK010000137.1 GCA_013812465.1 Actinomycetota bacterium | reverse complement strand
GAAGCGCGCCATCACGAGCAGCGGGAGCCTGCGCGGCAGGTACTGCGAACCGATCCCGACCGCGATCGCGAGCAGGACGCCGCCCGTGACGAGCTCGGAGGACTCTCCCCAGGCCGTGAAGAGGCGGGCGATCAGCTCCCAGGCATCGGAGAACGAGTCCGAGCGGAAGAAGATCCAGGCGAGGCAGACGACCTGGAAGGTCAAGAAGCGCTGCCAGGCTCGCCTCCACGCGGTCGACGGCCGCTCGACGTAGCCAGGCCGCTCCCGCCACCAGCGCTCGCCCACGAGCGCGGTCCCGTGGATCGCCCCCCAGGCGACGAACGTCCAGCCCGCTCCATGCCAGAGACCGCCGATCAGCATCGTCAGCATCAGGTTTCGATAGGTGAAGAGCGACCCGCCGCGGTTTCCCCCGAGCGGGATGTACAGGTAATCGCGAAGCCAGCGCGAGAGCGTCATGTGCCAGCGGCGCCAGAAGTCCTGGATCGAGGTCGCCGAGTAAGGAGCATCGAAGTTCTGCGGGAAGTGAAACCCGAGCAGGAGCGCGATTCCGATGGCGATGTTCGTGTAGCCGAAGAAGTCCGCGTAGATCTGCACCCCGTACGCGTAGATCCCTACAAGCACTTCGAGCGCGGAGTGCTGGTTCGGCGCCCCGAAGACCTGGTCGACGATGTTGGACGCCAGGTGGTTCGCGATCACCACCTTCATGAAGAGCCCGGTGCCGATCAGGAAGAAGGCGCGCGAGGTGTCGACGTAGCGGGGGTCTCGGGGCGAGTCGAGCTGGGGGATCAGCTCTCCCGGGCGAACGATCGGCCCGGCCACGAGGTGAGGGAAGAAGGAGAGATAGGCGGCGAACTTCCCGAGGCCGGTGGGCGCGAAGTCGCCCCGATAGACGTCGACGACGTAGGCGATCGCCATGAACGTGAAGAAGGAGATGCCCACCGGGAGGATGACCGAGCGCGCCTCGAGCGGCACATCGATCCCGACGAGCGCGAACAGGTTGTTGGTCGAAGTGATGAAGAAACCGACGTACTTGAAGTAGGCGAGCAGAGCGAGGTTTCCGGTCAGCGCGCCCGCGAGCAGCGACTTGCGGGCTCGCGCGTCCTTCCGGCGGTGGATCTCGAGCGCGAAGAGCTGGTTCCAGAGGATCGAGAAGGCGAGCAGGATCGTGAAGCGCCAGTCCCAGCCGGCGTAGAACACGAAGCTGGCGGCGATGATGAACGGACGCCAGCGCTCGCCTCGCGGCATGAGCAGCCAGGAGAGCGGGAGCACGAGCATGAAGAAGATCGCGAACGTTGCGGTCGGGAAGAGCACGCGCCCCCGTTTCTAGTCGTTTACCGGGGGCGGCGCTTCGTCTTCGGTGTCAGGGCGAGAGGATCTGGGCCGAGAGCGCGCCAATCGCCCCACAGGCTGCGCGCCTTCGGCGCGGGGTCAGGCTTCATTCAGCCTGACCCCCGTAGCCCGGAGGCTCAGCTGGGTGGGGGCGCCGGGAGCCTGGTCTGCGTGTCCTCGTCGGCAGCCTCGGTGACGATCGCAGGGTGCTCGGCGGAGGATCCGAACCAAGAGGGATCCTCGCCGAAGAACGCGCCTGCGCCAGACAAGGGAGCCGTCTGCATGACAGCGTGACGCCTCGCGGCCCGGGTGGCGATCCATTCGGCAAGGGCGACCAGCACCCACGCGGCCGCCATGACGAGAACGATGACCACCGGATCGAGCTCGGCGATCGAGGCGGCGAGCGCGACCCCCGCGAGGAAGACGACCTCGATCAGGAGCCGGGGAACCGCTGGGCCGCGGGGCACGGGCCGCTCGAGCGTCCGCACCCACGGGGAGCTCTCGCGGTGCGCCGAGGTGCTGTCCCCCCAGCCGGGAGCATCGGCAGGCTCGGGCAGCGGGCGCACCTGGGAGCGAAGCGCGTGCAGCTCCGCCTGCAGCCCGCCCACCTGCGCCGAGAGCGCCCGCACCGCGCCTAGGAGCTCGCTCGCCTCCGCATCCTCCGGCTCGAGGGAGATCTGCGTCGTCTCGGACGGATCGGCCACGGGCGGTTACTCCTTTTCGGAGCGCATCTCGTCGAGCGCGGCGCGGCCGTGTTGGTGCACGTCGGCCCGCCGGTCAGCGACGGTCTCCTCGGATGGAGCGGCCGGCTCGGGAGCCTCTTCGGCCGTTCGCGACTCCGCGAGCTTGCGGCGAAGCTCTTCCGCGGGGTCGTCTCCGGTTGTCGGCGCTCGCGTGGGCGGGTCGAGAGCCGGCTGGTGGTGGCGCTTCAGACGGCGCACGAGCGCGCCGATGCCGACCGTGACGATCAGCCACGTCAAGAGCCTCCGCATCGGGCCGATGGTACCGCCCTGAGAGGAGGACGTCCCTCGGGGCAACGGCGGCGACGCCATCTCTTCAAGAATCGCTTCGGAGCGATCGCGCAGACGACGGTGGGCGCAGCTCTCTGGGCATGCGGTTCGAAACCCCGGGAGTTGGGGTCTGTGCTCAGATCCCGGAGAGTGGCCGTGGAGCAGGTATCGCGCATCGATGGGCGTTCTCGCGCTCGCGAGGCTTTTTTCGTGCTTCGGAGACCTGCCCGATCGGGCCGTGGCTCGATACCGGGCTCTTATCCTCTCGTGAACGGGGTCAAGGGTGTCTGACATCAGGGGCATCGCGGCGGTCGACTACCACACCGGCGGCGAGCCTTTCAGGATCGTCACGGGCGGCATCGAGAACCCGCGCGGAGCCACGATCCTCGACAAGCGGCGGGATGCGCTCGAGCGCCTCGACCACGTCCGCCGGCTGCTCGTCTTCGAGCCTCGCGGCCATGCGGACATGTACGGCTGCTTCGTCGTCGAGCCGAACGACGACGATGCCGACCTCGGCGTTGTGTTCTTCCACAACGCGGGCTATTCGACGGCGTGCGGGCACGGCACTATCGCGCTCGTCACCTGGGCGCTCGACGAGGGGATCGTGCGGCGCCGAGAGGGCGAGAACCACCTCGTCGTGGACGTCCCCTCCGGGCGGCTTCAGACCTGGGCGCATGTGCGAGGCGGACGCGTGCGGTCTGTTCGGTTCCGAAACGTCCCAGCGTTCGTATGGGCCGAGGGAGTGAAGGTCGGCAAGCACAAGGTCGACGTCGCTTTCGGCGGCGCGTTCTATGCGTCGCTCGAGGAGAGAGTGGAGACGCGCGAGCTGCCGAGGCTGGTCGAGCTGGGGCGAGAGATCAAGCACGGCCTGGAGACGCAGCATGAGATCGTTCACCCGCTCGAGCCGGAGCTCTGTGATGTCTACGGGGTCACGTTCTGGCAGGAGGAAGACGGCGCTCCGCTGACCCAGCGCAACGTGACCGTCTTCGCGGACGGTGAGGTGGATCGTTCGCCGTGCGGCAGCGGCACGTCCGCCCGGCTGGCACTCCTCGACCGGTCCGGCTGGCTCCCACGAGGCGACGAGCTACGACATCTGAGCATCGTCGGCTCCGAGTTTCGAGCTCGGGTGGTCGCAGACGCGAACGTTGCAGGAGCTCCGGCGGTCGTGACCGAGGTCGAAGGCAGCGCTTACCGAACGGGCGAGCACGTTTTCACGTTGGACGAGAACGACCCGCTCGGCGAAGGCTTCCTCTTGCGGTGACCCGGTGACCTGTCACCCGCTCCTCCGCGCGCCACGACGCATGTTTTCGAGCCGGGTCGGGTAGACCCAACCATCGCTACCGCTAGCCAGGCACTGCCGAAGCGATACACGTCTGCGACCCTGATCGCCCGCGGCGGAATGGGGGAGGTGTACCGCGCGCTCGACTCTGTCCTCGAGAGGCAGGTCGCTGTCAAGCTGCTCGCGGAGCGCCACGCCCGAGACGACGACGCGCACGCGCGGTTCCGCCGGGAGGCGCTCTCCGCTGCCCGGCTCTCCGGGGCGCCGCACGTGATCACGGTCTTCGACGTCGGCGAGCACGGGACGCAGCCGTACATCGTCATGGAGTACCTCGAAGGCGGCTCCGTCTACGACCGCCTTCGAGAGGGTCGAATTCCTTCCGGACTCGCTCTCGACTGGCTGGATCAGGCGGGGCAGGCGCTCGACAGGGCTCATGCGGAGGGCATTGTCCACCGAGACGTGAAGCCGGCGAATCTCCTGCTCGATCGGGACGGAACCCTGGTTGTGTCCGACTTCGGCATCGCCTCCACGATGGGGTTCGACACGCTGACGCTTCCGGGCACGGTTCTCGGCACCGCCGGCTATCTCTCCCCGGAGCAAGCTCGTGGCGAGGGGGCGACCGCAGCGAGCGACCGCTACGGCCTTGGCGTGGTCGCGTTCGAGCTCTTCACCGACCGCCGCCCCTTCGAGGGTGAGACGGCCGCGACCGAGGCGCTGGCGCACGTGACGGCGCCGGTGCCGAGCGCCGAGCTGATCGAGCCCGAGCTGCCTGCTGGGATGGACGCGGTGTTCAGACGGGCGCTCGCGAAGAGTCCCGCAGACCGGCCGACAAGCTGCGCGGAGCTCGTGGCCGATCTTCGGGGCACGTTCAGAAACGCGGACGCCGAGACCCGGGTGCTTCCCGCTTTCCAACCGACCCGGTCGCCGACTTCGGCAGCTCCGGCGCCGGCGCACGCCATACACCGGCCGAGGCGCCGACGAACCAAGAGCCTCGCGCTAGGCGCTCTTGTGCTCGGTCTCGGCGGTCTCGGTTTGGCCGCCCTCCTCGGCTCGACGCTCGGGCCCGACGAGCGCGCCGAGCGCACGACTCCACCCCCTGCGTCGACGCTGACCCAGACATCTCCTCCGACGACGATCACGGAGACCACGACGGCGACCGAGACCACGCCGCCCCCGACGGAGACCGCGCCGCCCACGACCGAGACTGAGCCGCCGCCCACGACCGAGACCGAGCCGCCGACGACGACGATTCCGACTACCACCGCGACCACGCCCCCGGCAGCGACGCCAGGGGACGGGGTTGCGTTGAACAACGAGGGATTCGCCCTCATGCAGGACGGCGACTACGCGGGCGCGCACCCACTCCTCGAGCGGGCGGTTGCCGCGCTCAGCGGCTCAGGCTCGATAGGCGAGGCGTACGCGAGCTACAACCTCGCGTTCACGAGACGCGCCCTCAGACAGTGCGAAGGAGTGCTCTCCCTGCTCGAGCGCTCAGAGGACGTCCAGGGGAAGCGCCGGGAGATCGACCGCCTCTACCGGCAGGCGTCCAAGGACTGCGGCGAAGACGACGATTGACAGCAGCGAGGAGGAAGGCGCGCCTCGCCCCTACGCGAGCACCGAGAAGATCTCGTCGTGCTCGGGAAAGCGGCCCTCGCTCTGCTTCGAGAAGATCACCCGCCCGTCCTCGAGGACATCGAATTGCGAACTCTCACCGGGCGTCGTCTTGGCGGTGATCCCGGTCTTCGACTCGATCTCGGCCGCGAGACTCGCGGCCCGTGCGTCGTAGCCGCTTCAGGTGGGGCAGTAGATGATCTCGACCGGCACTGACTCCAACAGTACCCGTCGCTAGGCGCGATCCTCGGGTGAGACCAGCTCCGGCGGCAGCGGGTGCGACATGGGATTAAATGGTCTTGAACTGCTCGAAGGGCTGTCGGCACGCGTCGCAGTAACGGATCGAGCGGCACGGCGTAGGGCCGAAGATGTTCTCGAGATGGGTCTCCGTCGAGCCACAGTAGGGGCAGCGAAACCCGCCGCGCTGGAGCTCGACCAGCTTCAACGCTTCCACCTTGCGGGGCGCGGGTGGCGCGAACCCGGCGACGCGGAGCTTCTCCCGGCCCTCCGGCGTGATCTTGTCCGTCGACCAGGAGTCGTCGAGGACGACTCGCACGTCCGCCTTCGCCCCCAGCTCGTCGACCTTCGCCTCCATCGCCCGCTGCATCGGCTCGAGCGCCGGGCAGCCCAGAAACGTCGGCGTGAACTCGATTCGCACGCATCCGTCGTCGATCTCGACGTCCTTGATGACTCCAAGGTCGACCAG
>JACCTK010000135.1 GCA_013812465.1 Actinomycetota bacterium | reverse complement strand
ATCGCTTCGCGGCGAACGTGCTCGTGCTTCCCGCCGGTGTGCAGCTCGGCCGACTGGACGAGGACAATGCGGCTCGCGTGGTTTCGCGCGCGCTCGAAGGACGAATCGAGCTCGACCACTACCGCGGGCGAACGTGCTACGAGCCCCGAGCCCAGGCCGCAGAGCACGCGATCAGGCGAGGGCTCGGGCTGGACGCGGTCGACGATCTCCGGCTTCTGGCTTCTGACGGCTCGGTCGTGCGGTTTCGCGGCCGAGACGGAGTCGAGCACGCCGCGACGGTCAAGGAGATCGACGGCCCGCTCGTCCCGGCCAGCTGCGGCGCGGAGCCCGAGCGTCAAGAGGCTCTTGTCTCCCGTCTGGTTGCCGAGTCCGGGTCTGCTACGAGCGGAGCCGATACGCGTTATCGGTGATCCACACGACGTTCTCCCCAAGCTCTTCAGGGGGGTTGCCGACGGACACCAGAGTGCCGAACACGACACGTACCCAACTTCCGGCCGAGAGCGCTCCTGGCGCCGAGATCGTCCCCTTCCAGGATGCGTCGGGCTCCAGGATCGCGGGCAGGCTCGGCTCGTAGCTCGCGGCCGCGCGAACCGCCGGAAGCTTGCCACTGGCGTTCAGATCGTCCAGCTCGTCGGTCTCGCCGGTCGAGAAGAGCATCACCCCGAAAGAGCGGTTCAGCGTCGTCCGTGGATCGCCGAGCTCGTACGCGACCGAGGAGCGATTCTCGAGAGCTAGTCGCACGCGCCAGCCGTCGGGCATGACCTGAATCGACGTGACGGAGAAGACGAGCTGCTCTCCGGGGGCGCCATTTGTCTCGCGCCAGTCGAGCGAGGCGGTCTGGGAGCTCGCAGCGACGCTCGCCTCGGCGGCGGGCTCCTCGTCTTGCAGGCGCTTCGCCGCGGTCGAGAACGTGAAGCCAGCGGCTGCGGCGCCGAGCGCGACGAGGACGAGAATGGTCGTCCGGCTCATGAGGTCATGCTCGCACACACGGCTGATTCGCTCCGGCCGGCGCCTGGGCCGGGTAGACTCGCCCGCGCTTTGGACCTGCACGAATTCCAGGGGAAGGAGCTCTTTCGGCGCTTTGGAATCCCGGTGTCCGAGGGGCGGCTCGCGACGAGCCCCGACGAGGCACGCGCTGCGGCGGAGGAGCTCGGAGGACCGGTCGTTGTCAAGGCGCAGGTGCTGATCGGCGGTCGCGGCAAAGCCGGCGGCATCAAGCTCGCGGATACGCCGGCCGAGGCCCACGCCCGTGCTGGAGAGATCCTGGGCATGGACATCCGCGGTCACACGGTCGAGAAGGTCTGGATCGAGCGCGCGTCGGACATCGCGCGCGAGTACTACCTCTCGATCGCCTTCGATCGCAGCGCCAAGCGCCCCCTCTTCATGTTCACGACGCAGGGCGGAATCGACATCGAGGAGGTGGCGGCGTCGAGTCCCGATGCGCTCGCGCGGCTCCACGTCGATCCGCTCGAGGGATTTCACCCCTGGCACGCGCGGCGCCTCGTGTACCAGGCCGGGGTTGAGGATCCGGCGGAGCAGAAGCAGATCGTGGCGATCATCGGGAAGCTGTACGACGCGTTCGTGGGCTGTGAGGCGATGCTGTGCGAGATCAACCCACTCGTCGTGACGGCGGACGGCGAGGTTCGAGCGCTCGATTCGAAGTTCACCGTGGACGACAACGCGCTCTTTCGGCATCCGCAGCTCGCGGAGCTGCGCGACGTCGATGCGGCCGAGCCGTTGGAGGCGCTCGCACGTGAGAAGAGCGTCACGTACGTCAAGCTCGACGGCGACATCGGGGTGCTCGGCAACGGAGCGGGGCTGACGATGGCCACGGTCGACGTCGTCACGTTCGTCGGAGGGCAGCCGGCCGATTTCTGCGATCTCGGAGGAGGTGGCGACTCGCAGGGCGTCGTGGACGCTCTCGAGGTCATCACGAAGGACCCTCAGGTGCGAGCCATCTTCTTCAACATCTTCGGCGGGATCACGCGCTGCGACGAGGTCGCGCGTGGACTCCTGCAGGCGCTGGAGCAGATGCAGATCGAGCTTCCGATCGTCGTTCGTCTCGATGGGACGAACGCCGAGGAAGGACGCCGCCTGCTTCAGGAGGCAGATGCGTCGAACGTGCACACCGAGGCGACCATGCTCGACGGCGCCCGTCGGGCCGTGGAGCTTGCCGCCTAGGATGCTTGATCGGGAATTCACGGCGGCCCGGATGACGGCCACGACACGGCGCCGGATCGGCACCCTCCCTCGCCGTCCAGGCTTATTAGCCTGCACGACGAGTGAGTGCGTCGCCCGGCTTGGTCGTGACCGCCCCCGGCTGCGCGTCAACTCCCGAGCAAGCATCTAGCTATGGCGATTCTCGTCGACACCGAGACCAGACTCGTCGTCCAGGGGTTGACCGGGTCCGAGGGACGTTTCCACGGACTGCGAAACCGGGAGCACGGCACCAGGGTGGTCGCGGGCGTGACGCCGGGGAAGGGCGGGCAGGACGTGGAGGGGATTCCCGTCTTCGACATCGTCGCCGCGGCCGTGGCGGAGACAGACGCGAACACGGCGATGGTCTTCGTGCCCGCGCCGTTCGCGGCTGATGCGATGTACGAGGCGATCGACGCGGGGGTGGCGACGATCGTGTGCATCACGGAGGGGGTTCCCGCGCACGAGATGCTCCGGATCCACGCGTATGTGCATGCGCGCGGCGTCCGGCTGATCGGGCCGAACTGTCCCGGCGCGCTCTCGCCCGGCAAGGCGAACGTCGGGATCATCCCGGCGGAGATCTTCACCGAGGGGAACATCGGTCTCGTCTCCCGCTCCGGCACGC
>JACCTK010000114.1 GCA_013812465.1 Actinomycetota bacterium | reverse complement strand
TCGAAGAGGCGCACCAGTCGGCTCAGACAGTCTTGCGCGCGCACATGGACGAGCTGCATCGCTTCGCGGCGATCCTGATCGAGCGCGAGACGATCGACAAGGACCAGTACGAGCGGCTGCTCGCCGGCGAGTCGGAGGAGTCGGTCTTCCCGGAGGAAGTCCCGGAGGAGCCGGCGCTCGAGCCCGAGGCGGACAAGAAGCCGAAGCTCAAGCCGCAGCCGCGCCCGATCCCCGGCACGGCCATGCAGCCGCCGCCCCCCGAGGGCGCTCCTTCCTAGGCTGTCTGTCCTCAGGCCGCTAGCGTCTCGACGTCGTAGGCGGCGATACGGGGATCGCGGGTCACGATCGTCAGACCCTCGAGCTGCGCCTGTGCAATGAGCAAGCGATCAAAGGGGTCCTTGTGTAAGGGCGGAAGCTCGCCGACGCGGAGCCCGTGCTCCACGGTCACCGGGAGCGGGGTGAATCGTTTTTCACGAAGTTGTTGCATGAGATCGACCGGAGCTCGCAGCTTCCCGACCGAGATCTTGACCCCGATCTCCCAGGCCGACGCAGCGCTCACGAGTACGGGTGTCCGTGCGCGTTCGATCGCTGTTCGTGTCCCAGCTTTGAGAAGTGACGGGTTCTCGAGCGCCCAGAGGAGAGCATGGGTATCGAGCAGGAGCCTCACTCGTCGTCTTCGCCGTAGAAGGCGGCGAGGAGATCGGGCGGTAGCTCGTCGAAGTCGTCGGCGATCCACACGCGACCTTCCCAGCCGCCAAGCTTCCGCGGCTCCAGATCCTCCTCGTAGGGCACGAGACGGGCCACCGGACGACCCGCGTTCGCGATCACGATCTCCTCGCCCGCCGACACGCGCTCGAGGAGCCGCGAGAGGTGCGTCTTCGCTTCGTGGATGTTCACCACGGACATGTCTCCATAAGACTAGACTAAGACTTAGTCATAGTCCAGCATAACACGCTTCTCGACGACCTCACCAACGGGCCGCGCCTTTCGGTTTACAAGAGGAGAGACGAGCTAGCGGCTGCGGATGCCGAAGTCCGACGTGATCACGACCACGTCGTGACCGCCGAACTCGCCTGGCGCCTGGTTCACGGCGAGGGCGACGATTCCGATGTCGCGCCAGCTCGGCTCGAGCAGGATCTTCTTGTGGGCCGGGGACTCGAGCCAGACGCGGAGAGCCTCGTCCGGGCTCATCGCGACGGGCCCGTAGAGGAGGTTCTCCCCGACGCCCCAGCGCGAGAATCCACGCTGGCCGTAGAAGCGCGCGATGCGATCGGAGAAGGACGAGCCGTCCGGGGAGTCGTGGGTGAAGGCGCCACGCTTGACCTGGAGTCGTGTGTGCGCGAGCGCGGCGAGGCGGAGCGAGGGCGCCGGGCGGACCGGCGCGAGTCCGTGCTGCGCGCGAATCGCGTTGATTCCCTCGACGAGATGGAGCGCGATCCCGGCGTGGTGCTCGGAGCGCTCGGGCGCGGCTGCCGCGCCTGTGGCGGAGATCGCCATGGCCACTGCGAGAAGGATGACAACGCGTCGCTTCACTGACGCCTTAGATCGGTGCTGGCGGTCTACTCGACATCACCCCATCGAGGCATACGCCGGACGAGGCTTCTCAGCCGGCGCGTGTCTCGGCGCGCCGGCCCGCTCGACGGGCGACCACGACGACGAGCAGCACCGCGCCTGCCGCGCCGGCGCCCAGCAGGTCGACCGCCAGCCCGCCCGCCCGAACGCTGTCGGTGAGCACCAAGAGCAGCGACCCGACGAGCAGCGCTCCGAGGGCGAGCAGCGCGACGAAAGCTGCCCGACGGAAGCTCTCCCCGGCGTCCGCCTGCACCGAGCCTCGCTCCTCGAGCGACCAGTATCCGAGCTCGGCCGTCACGAGGAGACCCGCTGCGAAGAACGGCGAGGCGCCGTCGAGCGCGGGGTCGTCGAACGCGAGCTCCGCTCCGTACATGCCACCCAGCAAGAGGAGTGACACGGGAATGAGCGACGGCCAGCCGAGGACGAGCGCGCTCACGAGTGCGAGCAGGGCGACGGCCGCGACGCGGTAGCCGACCTCGACGAGCGCGTCTTCATTCGCCCGCTCGAGCGGCAGCGCGGCGAGCGCAACCGCGCACCCGAGGGCTCCGATCGCCGCGGCTACACGCGTGCCACTCTCGCGTAGCGCCTGTATGTCCTCACCTCCTCGAGCGCGGACTCGAGCGCGACGCCGTTGCCCCAGCGGGCGATGCCGATTCCGAGGCGTTCGAGGCGAGACCGCAGCACCTCCCGGTCGAGCAGCCACAGGCGATAGGCAAGACGCTCGAGCTCGCTCCGACCCGCCTGGACGAGTCCGATGGGGTCGATCTCCACGACCACCAGGTCGAAGCCCCGTGCGCGCAGGTTCTGCAGCGTCGTCGCGAAGCGAGGGTCGACGAGCGGCGTCAGCGCGATGACGAGGGCCTTGGGTGGCAGGATCCGAGCTGGGATCAGATCGACATCGCGCCAGACGTACGTCGGCGCGACGCCGGTCTCGAGGAGCGTTTCGATCAGGCGAAAGCGCTGAGACGACCCCATTCCCGGCGGAAGCCAGCGCAGCACTCCTCCGAAGGAGACGAGGCCGACGCGGTCTCTCCGCTCGAGGTAGCGGGTCGCGAGCATCGCGGACGCGCGCACCGCGTCGTCGAGCGTGCTCCGATTCCTGTCGCGCAGGTCCGCGAAGCTGTCGACGAAGAGCACGACGTCGGTGTTCCGCTCCGGATGCCGTTCGTTGACGACGAGGCCGGTTCGGCGGGCGGAAGCGCGCCAGTTGATCGAGCGCAAACGGTCACCCGGGACGTAGTCGCGGATGTCCGCGTATTCGATTCCGTCGCCTTTGACGCGCGCGACCGCGCTGCCGGTGAAGGCCTGCGTCTCGGCCGCGTCCAGAACTCTGGTGAGCGTCTCCGAGAGCGGATAGGCCTTCAGCTCATGCGCTCGTTGAAGCCGGTCCTCCCAAACGACGAGTCGAAACGGGTCGCGGGCTCGCGCCTCGATCGTGCCCACCTCGTAGACGCCCCAGCGTGAGCACGAGAGCCGCACCGGGATCGTCTGCTCCTCTCCGGCGCGGAGCCGCAGGGCCATCGCATCGTTCCCCTCGATCTCGACGCCCTTCGGCAGCTCGAGGAGGAGCTCGAGCCTGTCGACGGACTCTTCGGATCGCACCACGATCTCCGCATCGACGTCTGCGCTCTCGACGGTGCGCTCCCCCGCCAGGGTGAACCGGAGGTCGAGACGTGGCTCTCGTGCGAGCTGCAACCCGATCGCCAAGACGAGCGCGAAGGGGGCAGCTGCGATGGCGAGCTCCGGGCGGCGGAGCCCGAGCGCGGCGACAAGCCCGATCGCCGCGAGGATCGCGTACCCCTCGAGACGCGGGCTGCTGCGGCGGGTCATTCTCGGTCAAGCATCGAAGAGATCCTCCGGCGGCGGCGTGGGCGCTGTCGCGAGGACATCCCGCACGACGTCCTCGGCGGAGATTCGCTGCACCCAGAGTTCTGGACGGAGGACGAGCCGATGCGAGAGCGCTGGGATCGCAACGGTCTTGACGTCGTCAGGCAGGACGAAATCGCGCCCCGCGAGGGCGGCCTTGCACCGTGCGAGCTTGAGCAGCGCAAGACTTCCGCGAGGGCTGGCGCCGACCGCCGAGCTCTCCGATCGCCGAGTGGCCGAGACGAGGTCGACGCAGTAGCCGCGGACGCTCTCGGCGACGTGCACCTGCTCGATCGCCTGCTGCATCTCGAGGAGCGTCTCGCGGTCGACGACCGGCCGGAGCTCGAGCTCGTCGCTACCTCGATCGATCCGCCGCCCGAGCACCTCCATCTCGTCCTCCCGAGCCGGGTAGCCGAAGGCCGTTCTGAGGAGAAAGCGATCGAGCTGCGCCTCGGGAAGCGGATAGGTGCCCTCGTACTCGATCGGATTCTGAGGCGCGATGACCAGAAACGGCGGCTCGAGGACGTGCGTCTCGCCTTCGATCGTGACCTGGCGCTCCTGCATCGCCTCGAGCAGCGCTGCCTGCGTCTTCGGCGGGGCGCGGTTGATCTCGTCGGCGAGGAGGAGGTTGGTGAAGATCGGCCCGGGCCGAAACTCGAAGTCGACGTCGCGCTGGTTCCAGATCGACGAGCCCGTCACGTCGGAGGGCATCAGATCGGGCGTGAACTGGATGCGGGTGAACCGCATGCTCAGCACCTGCGCGAACGACCGTGCGGCCAGGGTCTTCGCGAGGCCGGGGTAGTCCTCGAGGAGCACATGACCGTCCGCGAGAAAGCCGGTGAGCACGAGCTCGAGCGGGTCGCGCTTCCCGACGACCGCGCGCTCGACCTCGTCGAGGATCTGACCGGAGAGCTCGTGGACGCGTGCGAGCTCCACGGGCTAGCGCGATGCCTCGGGACGATCGACCAGCTCGGCCCCGGTCGTCGGTGGAGCATGGAGGGCGAGGCGAGCCTCGCCCCTACGCGTGGACATTAGATCCGCTCCAGAGACGTGACCACGCGGCCGAGCGCGTCCGGCTCCAGTCCGCGGGCGAGGCGATCCTCGGGCGGGAGGCGATCGCCGCGCACGAGTTCCCAGGTCTCCTCGCCGAGCACCTCACGTGCCTTCTCGGCGTCGCCGTCGAGCGAGACGCGCCGCCGTGCCATGAGCAGCTCTTCCGCGAGCGCCCGGAGACGCGGCCGCAGCTGGTGGTGGAGGTCGAACGAGCCCGCGGAGCCAAGAGCGACCTCCTGCTCGAGCCGGGCGAGAACCACCGGTGCATCCCGGCGGGTCGCCGAGCGCTGCTTCGCCGGCATCCGCAGCGCCGCTGCGCGGGGATAGGCCCGACGCAAGAGCGCAACCATGAGGGCGAGTGCAACCGCTGCGACGACGAGCGCGTATACGCGGATCGCGATCTCGCGTCTACCCGGGAGAAACGCGAGGATGGCGAGAAGGACGAACGTGGGGAAAAGGAGCGCTCGTGTGGCGCGCCAGAGATCGCTCCTCACGGCGTGGCCGCCCGCTCCGCGAGCACCCGCAGCTGCTCTTCCGTTCGTAGGCGCGCCGCCGCGCGGAACTCGTCCCGGATCTGCGCGAGAGCCGCGATCGCCTCCTCCTTCATCGTCTCGTCCACGTCGTGGTGCGAGAACTTTGCCCAAGCGAAGAGCTCTGAGAGTCGCCTCACGAGCCGGCTGTCTACCTCGAGCTGTCCGAGGATCCTGCTGACGTGCTCTTCGGTGGTCTCCTGCCGGAGTCGCGCGAGGCCGGAGGCGGCGAAGGTCCTTTCGAGACGAGCGTAGGCTGCGATCACGGCGCGGCGAGAATCGGGCTCCGCGCGAAGGTCGTCCAGTGACTCATCGAGCACGTCAGCGACGTCTCCGGCCAGGCGGCTCTGGCCGGGATCGAACGCTCGCGCGCGTCGCTGTCGAGCGACGACGTATGCGCCGATCGCGATCGCAACGAGGCCGACCACCACCAAGAGCGGGATCCAGGCGAGCTCTGCCTCGTAGGCCCCACTCGGGTCGGGCCGTTCCGGTCTCGGCTCGAGGAGCTCCGGCTGCAAGATGGCGTCTTCCTCCTCGTTGGGAACGATGCCCAGGCGGCGGGGCCTGAGGTACCAGGCGATTGCGAACGCGGCCGCGAGGATGATGAACGACACCAGCATCCCGCTCCGTCGGTACTTCCCGGACGCGATCTCCTCGGCGATCGCTCGCCGCTGCATCAGCCCGTAGACGAGGAGCGCCGCCGCGGGCACGAGCGCAAGGAGCGCGAAGGTGAAGAACGTGTCGAGGACGATCTCTGATGGCCGCCGCGTCTCGTCTAAGCCGCGCTCCGTCGACCCGGTGGCTGCGACCGCGACGAGGCCGAGAAGCGCGAGCACGACGATCCCCGGAAGCAGGGCTCGCGCAGAGCTACCGCGCACGAGACTCGTTCTCTATGCGCTGGCCGGCGAAGCTGCCGGCCGCGTCGCTGCCTTGCTCTCCCAGTAGCGGTTCAGGGCGCCCTGAACCTTCACGAACCAGACGATCGCCGGGATGATGAGGATGAAACCGGGGAAGAGCCAGAGGCCGGTCCAGCCGGTGACCGGTGACGCACGCCCGTCGCGTTGATACATCCGCCCGATCTCCGAGGGGATCACGAAGGCGTTGACCGGCCAGATGAGGATGTAGATGACGAGGCCGAGGACGCCCCCGACGCCATCGCCCGTGTGCTGCCTGATCTCCTCGTGGGTCTTGTAGACCCAGTACAGGCCGTAGAGGCCGAAGGTGACGACGAAGAGCAGGATCCCGAAGCCGATGCCGCGGGCCTGGCCGAGCTCCCCGCTGGTGGAGGGCATGACGCTCATGGACGTGGATCCTGCACCCTTCGCCGGACCCATGCGGCGATACGCTCTGCCACGTGAGCTCCCCGGCGCGACCGATCGAGGAGCGCTGGGCGCGACCTGCGGTCATGGGCGTGGTGAACGTCACGCCGGACAGTTTCTCCGACGGAGGACGTTTCTCGTCACCGGCCGCAGCGATCGCCCATGCGCGACGTCTCTTCGCGGAGGGGGCCGCTCTCGTCGACGTGGGCGGTGAGTCGACGCGGCCGGGCGCCGAGCCGGTCGACGTCGAGGAAGAGATCGCGCGCGTGCTGCCCGTGCTCGAGGGGCTGGACGGCGTCCCCGTCTCCGTGGACACGTCGAAGGCCGAGGTCGCGCGGCGCGCTCTCGAGCTCGGCGCCGAGCTGGTGAACGACGTCACAGCGCTCCGCCGCGACCCCGAGCTGGCGGCTGTCGTGGCGGAAAGCGGCGCGTATGTCTGCCTGATGCACATGCGTGGAGAGCCGCGGACGATGCAGAAGGCTCCCCAGTACGACGACGTCGTGGCCGAAGTGTTCGCGTTCCTCGAGGAGCGAGTCGCGTTCGCGATCGGTTGTGGGATCGACGAGCGGCGGATCTGTGTCGATCCCGGCATCGGATTCGGCAAGACACCCGACCAAAATCTCGAGCTCGTTCGCCGTCTCGACACGATTGCGGCGCTCGGACGCCCCGTGGTTGTGGGGCTCTCTCGCAAGAGCACGCTCGGGACGGTGCTCGGCGATCCGGGAGCGACCCAGGGGACGACGGCCGCATCGGTGGGTGGAGCGGTGGCAGCATTCCAGCGGGGGGCATGGATGCTCCGCGCGCACGACGTCCGTGAGACCGTGGAGGCGTTGGCGGTTGCAGCTGCGGTAGAACGGGGAAAGGTGAGTGCATGACCATCGAGCTGAAGAGCCTCGTCGTATTCGGACACCATGGCTATCTGGAGGAGGAACGGCGGCTCGGCCAGCGCTTCCTCGTGGATCTCTGGGTCGATGTCGATGACGATGCGGCGTCGAGCGACGACATCGACGAGACCGTCGACTACCGATACCTCGCAGGTCTTGTGCGCGACGTGTTCGCAGGCCCGGAGCGCCTGTTGCTGGAGGGGCTGGCGGGAGCGGTCGTGGACGGCATCCTGGATCGCTTCGCAGCGGTCGAGCGGGTTCGCGTGCGGGTGCGAAAGCCGGACGTCGTGCTCGATCCGCCGGTCGAGCACGCCGCGGTGATTGTCGAACGGGCCCGCTCGTAGTGGTCGCTCCGGGAGGTACGGCGCCGCTTGTCCGGCTGCAAACGCTTCGCATCGCGTCGTCCTCAGTCGCCCCGATATCTACGGATATCGAGGCTCTCTGCGTCCTAGCGCTGCTCGGTTTTCGCGCGGCCAATCAGCACCGTACCTCCCGGAGAGACCACTAGTTGCCGCGCGCGTACGTCGGTCTGGGGGCCAATCTCGGCCCGCGGGAGGTGACGCTGCTGCGCGCAGTAGATCTCCTCGCCGGCGAGCCCGGAATCGAGGTTCTCGCGGTGTCTCAGCTGCGCGAGACGGACCCGATCGGAGATACCGATCAACCCGAGTTCTTGAACGGCGCCGTCTCCGTGGAGACCACGCTCGCGCCCCGCGAGCTCTTGGACGCGCTGCTCCGGGTCGAGCGCGAGCTTGGACGCGTGCGCGACGGGACGCAGTGGGGTCCGCGGACGATCGACCTCGATCTGCTCGTGTACGGGGACGAGATCGTCGACGAGCCGGGGCTGCGCGTGCCCCACCCGAGGCTCCACGAGCGCCGCTTCGCCTTGGAGCCGCTCGTCGAGCTGGAGCCGGAGCTCACGATCCCGGGCCTCGGGCCCGTTTCTGAGCTGCTGGAAAAGCTCGTGTGAGCGCGACCGAGTCGCGGCCGCGAAGCGGACTTGCGCCAACTGTCTAGACTGACCGCGATGTCCCACCTCGACGAGCTCGATGAGTTCGAGGCTGAGCTCGAGATCTCGCTGAAACGCGAGTACTCCGCGGTCTTCGGCCTCTTTCGCTACTGCGTTCTCACCCAGGACGCGACGTATCTCTGCAACCAGCTCGACGTCGAGTCCCTGCCCCAGGCGAGCTATCCGTTCTTCCACGTGCGGATGGAGGACGTGTGGGTGTGGGACAAGAACCGGCCGACGCGGATCATCCCGCGCGCCGAGGTCTACACCTCCGGCGATGTGACGATCGAGGAGCTCAGGGGCGAGGGCGAGGAGCCGGGGCTGAGCGCGGAGGCGCTCGCAGAGCGGATCGGCCAACAGTTCCAGGGTGACGACGAGCCCTCGTAGCTGAGAAGCCTGGCCACCTCGCGCTCGGCGAGTCTCGCGTCGTGCGCCGCGACGGGCGCCGACGCTTTGCTTCACTAGCGCGGTGCTCCTCGCCGTCGACGTCGGTAACACCCAGACCGCTCTCGGTCTGTACTCGGGCGGCGAGCTCGAGGACAACTGGCGCATCGCGACCGAGCGGTCGACGACGGCCGACGAGCTGGGCGTTCTCCTCGGGGGGCTGCTCGATTTCGATGG
Organism: Actinomycetota bacterium; assembly: GCA_013812465.1. Next base: position 7,634 of record JACCTK010000114.1, on the reverse strand, counting down.
CGTCGAAGGCATCTGCCTCGCCTCGACCGTTCCGGTGCTCATTCGCGAATGGGAGGCGCTCGCCGGCAAGTGGGCACATGCCCCGCTTCTCGTCGTCGGCCCGGGAGTGAAGACCGGCATTCCCATCCGCTACGACGATCCGCGCGAGGTCGGCCCAGATCGCATCGTGAACGCGGTCGCGGCCAAGGAGCGTTACGGGGCGCCTGTCATCGTGGTCGACTTCGGCACCTCGACCAACTTCGACGTCGTCTCGCCTGACGGCGACTACGTCGGCGGAGTGCTGGCGCCGGGAATCGAGACCTCGATGGAAGCGCTCTTCGCCCGTGCGGCCCGGCTCGTGAAGGTCGACTATGCGGCGCCCGCGACCGTGATCGGCAAGACCACGGTGGGCGGGCTCCAGTCCGGGCTCGTGTACGGCTTCGCGGGGCAGGTGGACGGGATCGTCGGTCGCATACGTGAGGAGCTCGGGGCAGAGGCTCCGACGATCGCCACCGGCGGGCTGGCAGACCTCGTGGCGCCGCATTCGCAGACGATCGAGCGCGTCGACGCGTTCTTGACGCTCGACGGGCTGCGCATGCTCTGGGAACTGAACGCGTGATCGTCGATTCCGGGACGCTGCTGGTCTTCGCGCTCGCCTCGGCGGCGCTCATCGCCGTGCCCGGCCCGGCGGTTGTCTACATCGTGACGAGGAGCATTCATCAGGGGCGGCGCGCCGGCGTCGCGTCGGTGCTCGGAATCGAGGTGGGCGCGCTCCTGCACGTGGCCGCGGCGGCTGTGGGGCTCTCGGCAGTGCTCGCGTCGTCGGCCATCGCGTTCTCCGTCGTCAAGTACGCGGGCGCCGCGTATCTGATCGGGCTCGGGCTCTGGACGCTCTTCGCCGGCCACGCCGAGGCGGACACCACGACTGCCACCGCGATTCGCCTTCGACGAGTCTTCGCCCAGGGCGTCCTCGTCAACGCGTTCAATCCGAAGGTCGCGCTCTTCTTCCTCGCCTTCCTCCCGCAGTTCATCGACCCGGACGCCGCGCACCCTGCGCTCCAGATCGGGCTTCTCGGTCTCGTCTTCGTCGCCATCGCCCTCGTGCTCGACCTCGGCTGGGCGCTGACTGCCGATGCCGCCGGCGTCGTGTTGCGTCGCTCCCGCCGGTTTCTGCGTGTCCAGCGCTACGTGTCGGGCGGCGTCTACGTCGCGCTAGGCGTTGCCACCGCCTTCGCCGGCAGGTCTCGATCGTAAGGCGAGGCTTGTCTCGCCCTCGCCGACCCTCACCCGCCGCCGTAAACGGAGATCGGCAGCTCGAGCGTGACCTCGTCTCCCGATGGGATCTCTGCTTCCAGTCGATCCAGGATCTCGAGCGCTCCCGGCGCCGCTGCGAGCAGACGCCGCTCGACCTCTTCCGTCGATTGCAGCTGGACGAGCTCCTGCTTGAACGGCTTCGGAAATCGTCCCTGGCCGAGGTACCACCCGTAGAACTTCTTCAAGAAGCTGGAGGCGCGGCGCTCTCCGAGCTCTCGCACCGTCTCACGTATGAAGAGCACGAGCTCGGCGGCCACCTCTTCACGCGACGGCGCGCTCCACTCGCCGTCGACGATCTCCCCGAGCGCCCAGGGGTTGCCCTGCGCGCCTCGACCGACCATGACCGCCTCGGCGCCGGTGGTGGCGAGCACTGCCTGGGCGCGAGCTCGAGAGGTCACATCTCCCGAGGCGACGACGGGGACGTCGACAAGAGAGACGAGCTCGGCCGTCAGCGCGTGGTCAGCTTCGCCCGTGTACATCTGCTGCGCGGAGCGAGGGTGGAGTGTCAGCGCGGCCGCCCCTGCCTCGACGAGCTTCGGCCCGAGCTCGAGACAGGCACGTGAGTCGTTCTGGAGGCCGCGCCTCAGCTTCACGGTCACCGGGACGTCGACGGCTTCGGCCACCGACTCGACGATGCCGCAGGCCAGATCGGGCTCCTCGAGGAGCGTCGCTCCCGCACCGGTGCGCGTCACCTTCCTGACGGGGCAGCCGAAGTTCAGGTCGACGATGTCCGCGCCCACGGCCTCGACCATCTTTGCCGCGTTCGCGAGGGTGCGCGGCTCCGAGCCGAAGAGCTGAATCGCAAGCGGATGCTCGTCAGCAGCCACCCGCAGGTACCCGAGCGTCCGCTCGTTGCGATGCTCGATCCCGGCGCAGCTGACCATCTCAGAGCACACGAGACCGGCTCCGTAGCGGCGGCCTTGCCGTCGGAACGCCTGCACGCTGACGCCCGCCATCGGCGCGAGAACCAGTCGCGTCGGGATCTCGACGGACCCGATTTGCCAGGGTGCGCGAAGGTCGATCATCGGTCGCATCGTAGAAGCTAGAAGGCGGTACTCCGGACGCATTCGAAGAATCGGACGCGCGACCAGGATCCGCGCAAGCGGATTCTGGTCTTGCGCACCGGCGGTCTTGCGCAACGTCGATGCTTGCGCACAAAGCGTCGCCGCAGCTACCATTCCGGGCCGTTTGACGGGGCCGGCGCGGTCTCGCCGCCTATCTCGGAGGGCATTTCTTGAAGGATGTGATCCTCACTCCTGAGGGCTACAAGCAGCTGAAGAGCGAGCTCGAGCGGCTGCGGACGGAGAAACGGCGCGAGATCGCGGAGCGCATCGCCGCCGCGCGCGCGTTCGGCGAGATCGCGGAGAACGCCGAGTACGACGACGCCAAGAACGAGCAGATGATGCTCGAGCATCGCATCGCTCAGCTCGAGGAGCGGTTCGCGAACGCACGGGTTATCAACCCGAAGGACATCGACACGAGCGTCGTCTCCGTCGGATCGGTCGTGCGGCTTCGAGACGTCGACGCCAAGGAGACGACGGAGTACTTCATCGTCGGCTCGGCCGAGGCAAACCCGGCCGAGCGCAAGCTCTCGAACGAGTCCCCGGTTGGCAAGGCGATCATGGGCCGGAAGAAGGGCGAGACCGTCGAGGTCGCGACGCCGCGCGGCTCCAAGCTCAAGTTCAAGATCATGGAGATCAAGGCCGCGTAGCCCGACGGTTCCGTCGCCGGCGCACGGACCAACCCGGATTGAGCTTTACACTCGGCGCGCGATGACGCCGCCGAAACGCTTCCCCGACCGGGACGAGATCGCGGCGGTTCGCGAGGAGGCCGCGGCGCTCGATCCGGACTCGGAGTCGCCGGAGAAGCGGCGACTTGCGGGCCGCGTGATGGCCAAGCGCGGCCATGGGAAGCTCAGCTTCCTCGATCTCGTCGACCGGTCCGGGCGCATCCAGCTCCTGTGTGACGAAAGCCGCACCGGTCCGATCGAGGTCAGCCTCGGGGACGTCGTCGGCGCGGTCGGATCTCCCGCCAACTCGCGCAGAGGCGAGCCCTCGCTCGCCGTGGACGAGCTCACGGCGTTGTCGAAGAACCGCAGTCCCTTGCCGGACACGTTCCATGGAGTCACCGACCAGGAGACGCGCTACCGCAAGCGCTATCTCGACCTGCTGATGAACGAGGACTCGCGGGAGCTCTTCTTGCTCCGCTCGCGCGTCGTCTCGGCGATCCGGCGGTACCTGGACGAAGACGGCTTCGTCGAGGTCGAGACGCCGATCCTGCAGCCGCGCTACGGCGGCGCCTTCGCGCATCCGTTCGTGACGCGCTCGCAGGAGCTCGACTCGGACCTGTACCTACGGATCGCGACCGAGCTCTACCTCAAGCGGCTCATCGTCGGGGGGCTCGAGCGCGTCTACGAGATCGGGAAGGACTTCCGTAACGAGAGCGTGTCTTACAAACACCAGCCCGAGTTCACGATGCTCGAGTGGTACGAGGCCTACGCGGACTACGAGGACACGATGGCGCGCATCGAGACGCTCGTCGAGCACGTGGCGCAGGAGGTGCTGGGCACGACGACGGCCAGCTTCAAAGGACTGGAAATCACTCTCCAGAAGCCTTGGCGTCGAATTCGCTTTGTGGACGCCCTCGAGGAGCTCGAGCTGTGGACCCGCGACGCCGACGAGCTACGCGCCTGGCTCGGGGAGCGAGGAGTGGACACCAAGGCGGACAAGGACTGGCCACAGCTCGTGGATCACGCGTTCAGCCACTTCGTCGAGCCGGGCCTCCTCCAGCCGACGATCGTCCATGACTACCCGATCGAGGTCTCTCCCTTCGCGCGCCCGACCGACGGCGACGAGACGCTGACAGAGCGCTTCGAGTACTTCGCGGCCGGGATGGAGCTCGGAAACGCGTTCACCGAGATCAACGACGCCGAGGAGCAGCGCCAGCGCTTCGAGGCGCAGTCGGAGCACGTGGAGGGGGAACGCGGCGATCCCGACTATGTCGAGGCGCTTTCGTACGGGATGCCGCCGACCGGCGGACTCGGCCTGGGGATCGACCGGCTGACGATGCTGCTCTCCGGCCGGGACACGATCCGCGATGTGATCTTGTTTCCGGTGCTACGCGAGAGCGGCTGACTCAGACCGCAGCCTTCGCCCTGCCTCGCTCGAAGGCGATCACGTCCGCGAGGATCTCGTCGAGCGTTCGCGTGGGCGCCCAGCCGATCGCGTTGGCGATCTTCTCGATCGACGGCTCGCGATGAAGAACGTCTTCGACTCCAAGACCATAGACCTCGTTGTGTGGAACGAACTCGAGCTCCGAGCTCGAGCTCGTCAGGCTGAGCACCCGCTGCGCAAGATCGAGGATGCTCACTCTCTCGGCGGAGCCGATGTTGAAGATCTCGCCGGAGATCTCGCTGCTTTCCATCAGACCCCGGACCGCACGGATGTTGTCGTAGACATGGCAGAACGATCTGGTTTGGGTCCCGTCGCCATGCACCTCGAGCGGGTCTCCCGTGAGAGCGCGCCTGACGAAGCGCGGGATCACCATGCCGTATTGCCCCTGTTGGCGGGGGCCGACGGTGTTGAAGAAGCGCGCGACAACGCAGTCGAGACCGCGTTCCTGGTGAAAGGCGAGCGCCAGGAACTCGTCGATGGCCTTCGAGTCCGCGTAGAGCCATCGGCGTTCGGACACGGGGCCGTACACCCGTCGGTCATCTTCGCGAAGCGGGCGCTCCTCGCGGTGGTCGCCGTACACCTCGGAGCTGGACGCGATCAGAACGCGCTTGCCGAACTTGGTGCAGTACTCGAGGACGGTCTCGGTGCCCTGGATGTTCGTGACGATCGTGTGAACGGGTTGCTCGACGATCAGTCGTACCCCCACAGCCGCGGCAAGGTGGTACACGACGTCGCACTTGTGAACGAGCTCGCTCACCACCGCCGGCGCGAGCACCGACTCCACGACCAGGTGGAACTCGGGCCGCTCGGTCAGATGGGCGAGGTTCTCGGTCGAGCCAGTCGAGACGTCGTCGAGTGCCCACACCTCCCATCCTTCGTCGAGCAACAATTCCGAGAGATGCGAGCCGATGAAACCGGCGCCTCCTGTGACTAAAGCCTTGCCGCTCACCGGTCGAGAAGGGTAGCGGGCTCAGCGGGCGAATCCCGAGCCTGACCCAGAGGCAGTCGGCTACCATCAGGCCTCACCTTCGACCCGGAGCGCGGCGAACCCCGGCGGCTCCGGATAACGAACAAAGGGGAAAGGAGGGTCGAAGGTTGTTCGAGCGATTCACCGAACGAGCAAGACAGGTCGTGGTTCTCGCGCAGGACGAGGCGCGGGCTCTCAAGCACAACTACATCGGCACCGAGCACATCCTTCTGGGGCTGCTCCGCGAGGAAGAGGGCCTCGCCGCTCGTGTCCTCGAGTCGCTCGATATCACTGTGGAGGAGGTTCGCGCCCAGGTGGCGCGCATCGTCGGTCAGGGCGACGAGGTCACCACGGGTCAGATCCCCTTTACGCCGCGCGCCAAGAAGGTGCTCGAGCTGGCGCTGCGCGAGGCCTTGTCCCTGGGCCACAACTACATCGGCACCGAGCACATCCTGCTCGGGCTCGTGCGCGAGAACGAAGGCGTTGCGGCGCGCATCCTGCTCGACTTCGACGCAGACGCCGAGAAGATTCGCAACGAGATCATCCGCATGCTCTCCGGTCCGGGCCGTCGTCAGGCCGGGGCGGGCGCGCCTCCGGGCGAGAAGACAAAGAGCTCGAAGCTCCTCGACCAGTTCGGCCGCAACTTCACCAAGCAGGCCATCGAGGGCAAGCTCGACCCGGTCGTCGGTCGCCAGACCGAGATCGAGCGGATCATGCAGATCCTGTCGCGCCGGCAGAAGAACAACCCGGTCTTGATCGGTGAGCCGGGTGTCGGCAAGACCGCCGTCGTCGAGGGTCTGGCGCAGCGGATCGCCGCCGGCCAGGTGCCGGAGCTCTTGAAGGGCAAGCAGATCTACTCGCTAGACCTCGCCGCGCTCGTCGCCGGCTCGAAGTACCGCGGGGAGTTCGAGGAGCGCCTGAAGAAGGTCATGAAGGAGATCTCTCAGCGCGGCGACATCATCCTCTTCATCGACGAGCTCCATAACCTCGTCGGCGCCGGCGCAGCGGAGGGAGCGATCGACGCGGCGTCGATCTTGAAGCCCGCGCTTGCCCGCGGAGAGCTGCAGACGATCGGCGCGACCACGCTCGACGAGTACCGCAAGTACCTCGAGCGCGACGCCGCGCTCGAGCGTCGCTTCCAGCAGGTTCGGGTCAACGAGCCCACGATCGACGAGACGGTGCTGATCCTGCGCGGCCTCCGCGACCGCTACGAGGCGCACCACCGCTGCAAGATCTCCGACGACGCGCTGTCGGCTGCGGCCCAGCTGGCCGAGCGCTACATCCAGGACCGCTATCTCCCGGACAAGGCGATCGACCTGATCGACGAGGCGGGGTCCCGCGTGCGCATCGCCACGATGTCAGCGCCACCACGCTATCGCGAGCTCGAGGAGGAGATCGAGAAGGTGCGCGCCGACAAGGAGGGCGCGATCGAGGCGCAGGAGTTCGAGAAGGCGGCCCAGCTCCGCGACAAGGAGCGGAAGCTGACGCAGAAGAAGAAGGAGCTCGAGGACGACTGGCGGAACCAGGCGGACGACGAGCAGCCCGAGATCGGCGAGGACGAGATCGCGGACATCGTGTCCATGTGGACGGGCATTCCGGTGTTCAAGCTCACGGAGGCCGAGTCACAGAAGCTGATGCGCATGGAGGACGAGCTGCACAAGCGCGTCATCGGTCAGCACCAGGCGATCGTGGCTGTCTCGAAGGCGATCCGGCGCGCCCGTGCGGGCATCAAGGATCCGAAGCGGCCGACCGGCTCGTTCATCTTCCTCGGCCCCTCGGGCGTGGGCAAGACCGAGCTCGCGCGTACGCTCGCCGAGTTCTTGTTCGGCGACGAGGACGCCATGATCCAGGTGGACATGTCGGAGTACATGGAGAAGCACTCCGTGTCCCGGCTCGTCGGCTCCCCGCCCGGCTACGTCGGTTACGACGAGGGCGGCCAGCTCACCGAGGCCGTGCGCCGCAAGCCCTACTCGGTGGTTCTCCTCGACGAGATCGAGAAGGCGCACCCGGACGTCTTCAACATCCTCTTGCAGATCCTGGAAGAGGGGAAGCTGACGGACGCGCAGGGGCGCAAGGTCGACTTCCGCAACACGATCGTGATCATGACCTCGAACCTCGGCGCCGCGCAGATCTCGAAGAACCAGACGCTCGGGTTCTCCATGGGCGACGAGGGCGGCCTCTCCTACGACGAGATGAAGGAG
>JACCTK010000087.1 GCA_013812465.1 Actinomycetota bacterium | reverse complement strand
CGGCGAGTGAGTGCGGCGCCCGGCTTGGTCGTGACCGCCCCCGGCTGCGCGCCAATCTCACATCAAGCCTCTAGGCTCCGTCTCGGATGAGCACCGGCGGAGCCACCGACCAGGCAATCGATGAGGTGATCGAGGAGTCGATCGCGCTCGAAAGCGCGTACGCGACCCTGCTCACGCCGACGGAGGCGGTCGCGGCCATGCACCTGCGCGTTCCGGCGCGTGGCAACCGAAAGCTCCGACGGGTGCTCGAGCGGATCGAAGCGGACGAACAGATCAAGGCCTGGTGGCATGTGGCCAACGTGAACGCGGTCGCACGCCTGGAGATCAACGACCACTCGTGGGTGCACGTCCAGATCGTCGCCAACATCGCGCTGAAGCTCCTTCGGCAGCTGACGAAGCACGGGGTGCAGCCCTCGCTCGTGCACGACTACCGCCTGACCGCCGACGAGTCCGAGGTCGTCGTCGTGCTCGCATCTCTCCTGCACGACGTCGGCATGTCCGTCCATCGCCGAAACCACGAGGACTGGAGTCTCTTCCTCGCGGAGCCGAAGATGCGAGAGCTGCTCGAGGACATCTACGACGAGCCGGATCGCACCGTTGTCGTCTCGGAGGTGCTGCAGGCGATCACGAGCCATCGCGCCGACGGCGAGCCGCTTTCCGTGGAGGCGGGAATCCTGCGCGTCGCCGACGCGCTGGACATGGCCAAAGGACGCTCCCGGATCCCGTTCGAGCGCGGATCGGTCTCCATCCACTCGCTCTCCGCCGCCGCGATCGACGAGGTCAAGATCGGGGACGGCCAGACCCGGCCGATTCGTGTCGAGATCGTGATGAACAACTCCTCGGGGATCTACCAAGTCGACGGTCTGCTCAAGGCCAAGCTTCGAGGCTCCGGGCTCGAGCCGTACGTCGAGGTCGTCGCTCGGATCGACACCGAGGCGGAGAAGCGCCTGGTGCCCGTCTACCACCTGGAGATCGGCGGGCCGGACGGCTCGTAGGACGATCACCCCATCCTCTAAACTGAGCGGGCCCGGTGCGGGATCGTCTAACGGCAGGACGCCTGGCTCTGGACCAGGAAGTTGGGGTTCGAATCCCTGTCCCGCAGCCATATTCTTCATGCGTTAGTTGTCTCGACCGGTTACGCTTGTAACAGCGCTCCTTAGCTTTTTGTAGGGTATTCGGCGGGAGCTCGTGCCACTTCCGCTACGGTAGACGGATCGCTTGACACGAGCGGCCCCTGTGGGAGGGCCCGCGCCCCTGTCGTCGACCAGGAGGTTCGATTCTGAAAGCCCTATTCGTTGGCCTGTGCGTCCTTTTCTCGGCGATGCAGGTCTCTGCGGTAGCGAAAGGGGAGAGTTCCCAGATCACGGCCGAGCCGCCTCGAGCAACGAAAGCGGCGCAGCCTGTCGTCTCCCTGAAGACGCGCCTCGAGCAAAAGCTGAAAGCGGCGCGGAAGCATCGCAGCGTCATCCTTTTTTTCGAGAATCACCGCTCGCTTCTCAGCTCGAGCGAGCATCGACCGGTTGCCATCGCCGCGCGTCGGCGCGCCGAACGGCGACTCGCTCGCGTCACGAGAACCATCGTCGCGCTCCGGCGCGCGCTAGAGCGTCGCGAAGCGCGGCGGCTCGCCAACGCGCCACCCAAGGTCGCGATCTGTCGCGTTTTCGGGCGACGCTACTGCGATCAAGCCCTGAAGGTCGCGTGGTGCGAGTCGCATCATTCGACGGCTGCGCAGAATGGCCAGTATCTCGGGCTCTTCCAGATGGGCTCGAGCGAGCGTCGACTCTTCGGGCACGGTCAGAAAGCACACCAGCAGGCGATCGCAGCGCACAAGTACTTCGTCCTGTCGGGTCGGGATTGGAGCCCGTGGAGCTGCAAGCCGTGGTACGGATACTCCTAGGGCTCGCCACCTTCGCCGGAAAGGGCGAGCCGAGCCGCCGCCAGCGGGTTTCTTTTTCGGCGCTCTTCTGCTAGGCCTCCGGTTGTGTGGGGACAACGAAAGCGAGACCGCCTGCGAGCCTTCGACGAGGCCACGGCCTACGCTCGCTGTCACGGCGACCGCGACGAGAACGTCAGGCTCGTGAAGCTGCCCCCGCGGCGAGCGCGCTACGAGGAGGTGCTCTCGAGCGGTGAAGCCATCCGGCGGGGATTCGAGGATCGCCTGGACACGCGCGAGCCGGAGTCCGCCGAGTAGCTCAGCGCCGAACGATAATCTCCCCGAGCCCCTTCCGCCCGAGATCGGGAACCGTGCACTCGGCGGCCGGATATCCGACCGGGATGAGGACGTACGGCCGCTCGTTCTCGGGGCGCTCGAGGATCTCCCGCAAGAATCCCATCGGGCTCGGTGTGTGCGTCAGCGTCGCGAGGCCGGCCTGGTGGAGGCTCGCGAGTAGAAGGCCGACGGCGATCCCCACCGACTCCCGGACGTAGTAGTGCTTGATCTTCGATCCGTCCGCGCGGTAGCCGTACGCCTGCTCGAAGACGACGATCATGTGCGGCGCGACCTCGATGTGCGGCTTTCGCCAGTCCGTCCCGAGACGTCGAAGAGCGTCGAGCCACTCGTCCGGCATCCTGCCCTCGTAGCTCTTCCGCTCCTCCTCCTCGGCAGCCTCCCGGATCCGGCGTTTGACATCGGGATCGGAGACGACGACGAACGTCCACGGTTGCTGATGCGCGCCCGAGGGAGCCGTTCCCGCCGTCGCGATTGCGTTCTCGACGAGCTCGATGGGAACAGGCTCCGGCGAGAAGTCCCGCACCGTGCGCCGGTCTCGCATCTGCTCGAGAAACGCCCGCGATCGGGCGAGCTGCTCGTCCTCAGGAAGTCGGGCGAACCGAAGCGGAACGAAGCGCGGCTCGTCGGTCATCGCCGAAGAGTACGCACCCGTTTAGCTACCGCCTTTTCGCTACCCTGGGGCGCTCGGCCCATTCGTCTAGTGGCCTAGGACACCGCCCTCTCACGGCGGCGGCACGGGTTCGAATCCCGTATGGGCCTTTCGGGCCCGCATGGCTAGGCGGATTTGGCTTAGCTATGCGGGTCATGTGTGTCATAGGTGCCGGGTTTGCTCGTGCGGTGCATACCCCGGTGCTACCCACGTACGGGGGTAGGGCGCCTCCGATTATCGCGGCCGAGGACACCGTCCGGAAACCGTTATCTGACAACACACTGG
>JACCTK010000086.1 GCA_013812465.1 Actinomycetota bacterium | reverse complement strand
AGCCTCATCCGCGATCGCAAGCGCGATCGCGCCGCTCCCCGTGCCGACGTCGAGCACGCGCGGCTGGACGACACCCGCGATGCGTGCCAGGCACCGCTGGACGACCACCTCCGTCTCGGGGCGCGGTACCAGCACGCGCGAATCGACCTTCAGCGTGAGCCGCCGAAATCCCCACTCGCCCAGAACGTAAGCCAGCGGCTCGCGACGCTCCCGGCGGGCGACGAGCCGGTCGAGCTCGGCCAAAGCGACGTGGTCCAGCTCGCGTCGCGTGTCCGCCCGAAGCGCGCTGCGAGTGGTCTCCAGCACCTGAGCGAGCAGGATCTCGGCATCGACGCGTGCCGACTCGCAGCCGGCGCCGGCGAGCCGGTCGGCAGCGCTCGCTAGAGCCGCAGCCGCTGTGGTCACGCCGAGGCGGCCGCGAGCGCCTGACGGCGCTCCTCGGCTTGGAGCGCCTCGGTGAACTCCGCGAGATCGCCTTCGAGCGCCTGATCGAGTCGATGCGCTGTGAGCTTGATCCGGTGGTCCGTGATCCGGCTCTCGGCGAAGTTGTACGTGCGGATCTTCTCGGCGCGCTCACCGCTGCCGATCTGCGACCGCCGCGTCGCGGCGAGTTCCGCCTGCTGGCGCGCGCGCTCGGCTTCATACAGGCGCGCGCGCAGGACGCGCATCGCTTTCTGGCGGTTCTGGAGCTGCGACTTCTCGTCCTGCATGGCGACGACGATCCCCGTCGGAATGTGGGTTATGCGAACGGCTGAGTCGGTCGTGTTCACGCTCTGCCCACCTGGGCCGGTCGAGCGCATCACATCGATCTTGAGGTCCTTCTCCTCCACTGCGATCTCGACCTCCTCCGCCTCGGGCATCACCGCCACGGTCGCGGTCGAGGTGTGGATCCTCCCTTGCGACTCGGTCTCGGGCACGCGTTGAACGCGATGCGTTCCGCCCTCGAACTTGAAGACGGAGAACGCGCCCTGGCCCTTCACGGCGAAGACGATCTCCTTGACGCCTCCCGCCTCGTTCTCGCTCGTGGACAGCGTCTCGGTCTTGAATCCGCGCCGCTCGGCGTATCTCCACAACATCCGGTAGAGCTCGGCCGCCCAGAGAGCGGCTTCGTCGCCCCCGACGCCCTGCCGCACCTCCAGGATCACGTCCTTCTCGTCCGCCGGATCCGTCTCCACGAGCGCCAGCTTGAGCTCCTCCTCGAGCCGCGCCAGCTCCGTCTCGAGCTCGGAAGACATCGTCGCGAGCTCGGGATCGTTACGCGACGCCTCGAGATCGGCGTGCGTCTGGCGCCAGGCGTCGGCGAGCTTCTTCGGCCCCTCCAGCTCCTTGAGGCGGCGGCCCGATTCGGCGGCTTGGCGGTGGTCGTTGTAGACGGCCGGGTCGGACATCCGCTCTTGCGCCTCCGCGTGCGACCGATCCAGGTCGTCGACGAGATTCTCGATCGTGGACATGGGGTTGATCGTAGCCCGCTCCCGGAATCGTCCGGCTACGGCTCCAGAGCGAACCCCAGCACGCGAAAGTCGGCGTCTAGGCCGAAGACGGCAGCGGCGGAACCCTCCCGCGCCGTGACAGCGCCGACGCAATCCGTGAACGAGAGCGTCAGGTCCGCATAACGCGCCATGACGTCCCAACCTTTGCTCTCGAGGTCGGCGTCAGCGTGGCGGACGAGCAGGCGTCCCGCCGCCACCGCCTCGTCGACGACACCACGGAAGCCAAGCGCAGCCGGCAACCCTGCGTCGTAGCGCAGGCGGGTCGCGGTCTCGGCGATGACCAGGTTGGACGTCAAGAGCACGTCACCCACGCGCTGGAGGACCCGATAGTGCTCGCTGATCCGTCGGTGGGCCCGGTCGCGTTGCCAGAGGAGAGCGATGAACGCGCCGGTGTCCGCGTAGACGATTCTCAGGTGCGATCCTTCGGAGCGCCGTAGAGGTAGTGATCGTGATTCCGGGCTACGTCGTCCGGCCCATCAACGTCCTCTACGAGACCGATCAGCCGCTCCAGAGGATCGTCGTCCGGCGCGGTGACGCCCCCCAGATACCGACGCAGCGCCTCTCGAATATGCGAGGCCTCGGACTGACCCGTGCGCGCCGCGAGGCGCTTGAGCGAGCGTTCACTGGTCTCGTCGAGATAGATCTGTTTGCGCCGCATACAGCGGAGTATACATCACTCAAGCTCTGACGTCAGCGAGCCTTGTCCCTACGCGAGCGAAGCGTCCGGCGTGATCTTGGGAACAGCCAGCGCCTTCGAGACCGGGCAGTCTCCTTCGCGGTCTCCGCCTGGGAGCGAAAGCCGTCGTCGTCCAGGAGTGCGCTCATCGGGCATTGCTGCCCTCCAAGCTTGCATCGATGGTCACGGTAGCGCTCGCCCTGATGAGCGCAGAGAACGAGCAGCCTTGGTCGGCGGCCTCCGCAGCCTGCGCGAATGCCGCGGAGTCACATCCCGGCACGACGCCGCTCGCCACGATCGCCGAGGCGACGATCCGGTGGCCGATCCCCTCCACCTCATCCATGGTGATGGTGCAGCGCACGTCCAGCCGCTCGGGGGGCGTGCGTGCGCGGGCGAGCTCGCTTCCGAGCGACGTCACGTAGCACGTCGCATGAGCGGCGGCCAAGAGCTCTTCCGGGCTCGTCTTTCCCTCGGGATCGGCGACCCGCGACGCGATCGTGACCGGCAGCTCGAACGCGCCGGAGCTGATGGCCCGTACCACTCCCGACCCGCGAGAGATGGTTCCCTCCCATACGACATCCGCTTCGCGAACGATGCGCGGCACTGGCTCTACGCCATGACTTCGACGCGGGTGTCGAGCTTCTGCTCCTCGGGCGTCTCCGCCCGATCGCGCTCGAGCACGCTCGAAAGCGCGCGGATGGAGACCTCGACCTGGTCGTCGGAAGGCTCACGCGTCGTCAACCGCTGGAGCCACATTCCCGGCGCCAGCATCGTCATCAGGACGCGGTTGTCCTGGTTCTTGCCCGCGTAGCGGATCACCTCGTAGGCGAGACCGGCGATCACCGGCAGGAGCGCGATCCTGCTCAGAATCAGCCAGTGCCACTCGGGCCGCCCGACGAACGCGAACACGAAGATGGCGATGACCATCACCCAGAGCAAAAAAGCAGTTCCGCAACGCGGGTGGATCAAGCTGAATCTCTGCACATTTACTGGCGTGAGCTCCACGCCGGCTTCCAGGGCGTGGATCGTCTTGTGCTCTGCGCCGTGGTACTGGAAGACACGGCGCAAATCAGGCAGAAGCGAGATGAGGAGGATGTAGCCGATGAAGACCGTTACGCGGATCAGCCCCTCCACGAGCACGAACAGACCCGTCGACTCGATCGGGAGCCAGCTCGTCAAGAGCGCCGGACCGACCTTGAAGAGCATCAGCGCGAAGACGATCGCGATCGCAAAGGAGAAGAGGATCTGGCCCCGGCTGATGACGGTCTTGATCTCGCCGTCCTCGTCCGTCTCCTGCGTCGCCACATTCGCGGAGATCGCAAGCGCGCGAAACCCGATCGCGAGTGACTCACCGAGTGCGATAACCCCGCGCACGATCGGCAGACGCCAGAGCTTGCGCTTCGACATCGGCGAGGTGATCTCCTGGACAACCTCGGCGATGTCGCCCTCGGGAGTGCGTACGGCGACGGCCCAATTGGACGCGCTGCGCATCATCACGCCCTCGAGAACGGCCTGGCCGCCGTAGCTGACTGCCATACCTAGCCGCGGTTGGAGCCGCCGGCCTTCTCGAGCCGGCGCTGGAACCGCTCGACCCGACCGCCCGTATCGACGAGCTTCTGCTTCCCCGTATAGAAGGGGTGGCACTCGGCGCAGATCTCGACGTGCAGGTCAGGCTTCGTGGAGCGCGTCCAGAACGCGTTTCCACACGAGCACGTCACGTGCGCGAGCACGTAGTCGGGGTGGATCTCCGCCTTCATGGACTGGCCAGGATACCAGCGGCTGTAGGGCCGGCGACATTGCCGCCGGAGACGACACACACCGTACGTTCGGTCTCGACCTTGCCGGCGAGGAGCGCCGCGACCGCGGCCGCGCCGGCGGGCTCGCAGGCCAGCTTCGCGCGCTGGTAGAGGAAGCGGAAGCCTTCCGCCAGCTCAGCCTCGGTCACCAGGACGGGCTCGATCTCGAGCGCCAGCGCGCTCGAGAGAGCGAGCTCCCCCGCGAAGGGGGCGTTCAACCCGTCGGCGATCGAGCCAGCTTCGACGCGCATCGTCTCCCCCGCCTCGAAAGCGGCGTGCAGCGCGCGTGAGTTCTCGGGCTCGATGGGCACGAGCTCGACATCGACTCCCTCGGCAGCCGCCGCGATCCCTGAGAAGAGCCCGCCGCCGCCGCAGGGCACGAGGATCCGCTCGACCTCGTGGACGTCCTCGAGAATCTCGAGCCCTACGGTTCCCTGGCCGGCGATGACGAGCGGGTCGTCGAAGGGATGGACAAGAACCCGTCCGGTCTTCTCCTGCAGCGTGTCCAGGCGCTCGAAGACGTCTCCCGGCCCGGTCGCCTCGAGGTCGATGGTCGCGCCATACGCTTCTGCGGCCCGCAGCTTGACCTCGCTAGCGCCCTGATACATGACGACGAGCGCGTCGATCCCCTCGAGCGCGGCGCCGAAGGCGAGCGCGGCGGCGTGGTTGCCAGCCGACGCGGCGATCACGCCGCGAGCCTTCTCCTCG
>JACCTK010000057.1 GCA_013812465.1 Actinomycetota bacterium | reverse complement strand
AGCTCCGGCGCGGGCTCTCGCTTCGGGTGGACGCCGAGGTGTGCCGACGTCTGGTGCAACCGAGCTGTGTCTTCCGCGGAGCGAGTCCGACCACCGCCTTCCAAGCCGTGCAGAGCTATGGCCACTCGCTTGGCGAGGTGTTGATCATGCACGTCGGCTACAACGACACCGCCGACGGCTACGCGCAGGGCATCGGCCGCGTGCTTCGGGCGGCGCGCTCCCAAGGAGTCGAACGCGTCGTGTGGCTGACCCTGCACGAGACGAAGTTGAGCTACCGGCGGACCAACGACGCCATCGAGCGTGCGGCGAAGAGCTGGCCCCAGCTCGTCATCGCCGACTGGAGCGCCCATAGCCGTGACGAAAAATGGTTTCGGCGCGACGGCGTCCATCTGAACTATGCGGGTACAAGCGCCCTCGCCTCGTTTCTTCGAGCGGAGCTGCTCGAGGCCGTTCAGCGGGCGTCCTGACGCCGCGGGATCAGGCCCGAGTGAAGAAGGCGGGCGCGACCGCGTCCAACGCCTTCGCGAGAAAGTCGATCTCCTCCGGTTTCCCGACGGTGATCCTGAGCGCGTTCGGCGCCCCGAACGGAGCGAGCGGGCGAACGATGACGCCCTGCCGCAGCAACACGTCGTTGAGCGCGCGCGCGTCCTCCACCTGAACGAACAGGAAGTTCGCGACCGCAGGTGTGGCCGGCCCGAGCCCGCGCTCGCGGAGAACGTCCTCGAGCGCGGACCTCGCGTCGCGGTTGACCGTGCGGCGGCGCGAGAGCTCGTCGCCGTCGGAAAGGCTCGCGAGCGCGGCCTCCTGGCCGATGGAGCTCACGTCGAAGGCTCGCCGCACCTTCGCGATCGCCGTGATCACGTCCTTTGGACCGACGCCATAGCCGACTCGTAGCCCCGCGAGCCCGAAGATCTTCGAGAACGTCCGTAGCACGAGCACGTTCGCTCCTTCCTTCGCAAACTCCTCGATCGCGTCGGGATAGTCGGGATCGTCGACGTACTCGAAGTACGCCTGGTCGACGACCGTCAGCACGTGAGGCGGAACCTGCCCGAAGTACGCCTCGAGGTCCGCCCGGCTATTGGTCGTCCCAGTCGGGTTGTTGGGAGCGGCGATGAAGACGAGCTTCGTGCGAGGAGTGATCGCGGCGAGCATCGCCTCGAGGTCGAACCGGTTCTCGCGTAGCGGAACGTGCACGGGGACACCGCCGAGCTTCAAGGTGTCGAGCACATAGCTGGGAAACGACGGCCAGCCGGTGATCGCCTCGTCGCCGGGATCGAGCATCACCATGGCGAGGTAGCCGATGACGGCATCGGCGCCCGAGCAGACCGTCACGTTCTCGAAGCGCACGTCGTGTCGCTCGGCGAGCGCGTGTCCGAGCCGCCAGGCGCCACCATCGGGATAGCGATTGAGCTCGAGGGTGGCGCGAGCGATCGCCTCTCGAGCAGCGGGGAAGGGGCCGAAGGGCCCTTCGTTGGATGCGAGCTTGACCACACGCTCGAGCCCGAGCTCGCGCTGAACTTCTTCTACCGGCCTGCCCGGCTCATACGGAACGAGCTCGGCGACGGCACGGCGGATCACCGACGGATCGATGTCGCCGGCCGACGGCTCACGCCGCCGGAAGGGGCTCCGGGCCCGTGGCGGCCTGCTCGCCGACGCTCTCCTCTTGGCCGACGACCTCGGCGCCCACCGCTTCCGGCTCGCTCTCACTCCGACGACGCCGAACCAGAACCGCGACGAGCGCGGCGAGAACGCCGGCCGACACGAGTCCGAGCGCGATGTAGAGGGCGATCTTGGGAGCGTTCGACCGCTTGCGGCGCCGCTCTAGCACCTTGAGCGCTGCATATCCGAGGACCGCGTTTCTCCTGTTGATGACACTCATGGGGAAGAGGTTAACCCACTGCGCCCGGCGTCAAACCGCAGCCTTTCGCCGCGGCGGCAAGTGAATAGCGCGTTCGAGCGCGACGAGCCCAGCCTCCTTGAAGGCCTCGGACAGCGTCGGGTGGGGCGCCATTCCGTCGGCGATCGTCTCGACCGTCGCCTCGGCGTCGAGGCCGACGACCGCGGCCTCGATCAGGTCGGTCGCGTGCGGGCCGACGATCACGACTCCCAGAAGCTCGCCGTAGGTCGTCTCGTGGATGGTCTTCACCCAGCCGGTCGTCTCTCCCATCATCACCGCGCGCGCGTTCGCCACCCAGGGGAAGCGGCCGACGGCGACGGTGTCCACGTGTAGCTCGCGTGCCTGAGCCTCGGTCAGCCCCACTCCCGCGACCTCGGGATCCGTGTAGATCGGCCGCGGCACGGCAGGATCGCCGATGTCGATCTCGTGCCCGAGGGCGTTCTCCGCGGCGATCTCGCCCTCACGGAAGCCTGTATGCGCGAGCTGCCAGTATCCGGCCACGTCGCCGGCGGCGTAGATGTGCGAGACCGACGTCTGTCGGCGACCGTCGGTCTGAATCCCTTTGCGCGGGTCGAAGGTGACACCGGCCTGCTCGAGGCCGACTCCGTCCACGAGCGGCGCGCGCCCGACCGAGACCAGCATGAGGTCGCACTCGACCGTCTGGCCCTCGCCGAAGTGAACGGTCAGCGCGGAGCCGGTGTCCTCGACCTTCGTGCACTGCTTGCCGAGGTGCAGGATCACCCCGCGCTTCGTAAACGCCTTCTCGAGCTCCTTGCTCGCGTCGGCATCTTCGAGTGGAATCAGCGAGGTGAGCATCTCGACGATTGTGATCTCGCTCCCGAAGCGCTGGAAGATCGACGCGAACTCGCAGCCGATGATCCCGCCTCCTAGGACGACGAGACGTCGCGGCACCTCGGTCTGCGCGAGCAGGCCCGTGGAGTCGACGCAGCGCGGCGATTCGAGCCCGGGAATCGGGGGGCGCATCGGATACGAGCCGGTGGCGACGATCGCGCTCGTGAACGTCACGTCCTCCCCACCCTCGACAGCGAGCGTCTGCGCGTCGCGGAACTGCGCGGCGCCCTTCACCCACTCGACGCCGTTGGCCTTGAAGAGCGATGCGACACCGTTCGTCATCTGCTTGACGACCGCGTTTTTCCACTCGTTGGCCTTGGGGAAGTCGAGCGTCGGCTCCCCGGTCACCACCCCGAGCTTGGGATCGATCTCGCGCGCGGCGTGCAGCGCATGCGCCGTCTGCACCCAGGCTTTGGTCGGGATGCAGCCGACACGAAGACAGGTTCCTCCGAGCTCGGGCTCCTTCTCGATGCAGGCAACCCGCGCGCCGAGCTGCGCGGCGCGGATCGCGGGGGTGTAGCCGGCCGTGCCGCCGCCGAGAAC
>JACCTK010000045.1 GCA_013812465.1 Actinomycetota bacterium | reverse complement strand
CTTGCCCACTCGCGGCGATGAGCACATGATCCCCGCGTGCGGCGTGATCTCCCCTCCGGCACCGTCACCTTCCTCTTCACCGACGTGGAGGGTTCGACAAGGCTCCTCCACGAACTCGGCGCGGAGGTCTACGCCGAGGCGCTCGCCGAGCACCGCCGGCTGATACGGGAGGCGTGCGCTGGTCAAGGCGGCGTCGAGGTCGATACTCAGGGAGACGCATTCTTCTTCGCTTTTCCGACCGCGCCAGGGGCGCTCAACGCGGCTTCGGCGATGACCGAGGCGCTCGCCCCCGGGCCGATCCAAGTGCGGATCGGACTGCATACGGGCGCTCCGCTGCTCACCGATGAGGGCTACGTCGGTGACGACGTCCACTTCGGGGCGCGCGTCGCTGCCTCCGCCCACGGGGGCCAGGTCGTCTGCTCGTCCGCGACCGCCGCGCTCGTCGAACCAAGTGACACAGTGTCACAAGGCTTCTTTCTCCTCGACCTCGGCGAGCACCGGCTCAAGGACATCCCGGAAGCAATCTCCATCATCCAGCTCGGGGACGAGAGCTTCCCGCCGCTGAAGACGATCTCGAACACAAACCTGCCCCGCCCCGCGAGCTCCTTCGTGGGCCGGGAGCGGGAGCTCTCTGAAGTGCTCTCTCGTATTGAGCAAGGAGCGCGTCTCCTCACCCTCACCGGGCCCGGCGGCTCGGGCAAGACGCGGCTCTCGCTCGAGGCAGCTTCCTCGCTCGTCCCCGCCTACAAGGCCGGCGTCTTCTGGGTCGGGCTTGCCTCCGTGCGCGACCCGGCGCTCGTCCTAGAGACGATCGCCCAGACGCTCGGCGCCAAGGACGGACTCGCCGAGCACATCCAAGAGCGGGAGCTTTTGCTCTTGCTCGACAACCTGGAGCAGGTGATCGAGGCCGCCCCCGCGCTCTCGCAGCTGCTACAGGCCTGCCCCAACCTCACCCTGCTCGTGACCTCCCGCGAGCTCCTGCGCGTGCAAGGGGAAGTCGAGTACCCGGTGCCCCCGCTAGCGGAGCCCGAGGCCGTCTCCCTCTTCTGCGAGCGCGCACAGCTCGAGCCGAGCGAGGAGATCGCCGAGCTCTGCGCCCGTCTCGACAACCTTCCCTTGGCAGTAGAGCTCGCCGCTGCCCGCACGAAGGCGCTGTCCCCGGCGCAAATCCTCGATCGCCTCGCGCAATTCCTTGATCTGCTCAAGGGCGGTCGCGACTCAGATCCCCGCCAGCAGACCCTCCGGGCAACGATCGAGTGGTCCTACGATCTGCTGTCGTCCGAGGAACAGCAGCTCTTCGCCCGCCTCTCAGTCTTCGCCGGTGGCTGCACGCTCGAGGCAGCGGAGGAAGTGGCAGACGCCGACCTCGACGCGCTGCAGTCGCTCGTCGAGAAGAGCCTCCTTCGCTTCACAGAGGAGCGCTACTGGATGCTCGAGACGATCCGCGAGTTCGCGGTTGAGCGCCTCGATGCGTCCGAGGAGGCGAATGAGGTACGGGAGCGACACGCAACGTACTTCCTGACCGTTGCGGAGACCAAGGGCGTCGCAAGCGCCTTCGAGCTGCACTTCGACGACCTCGGCCGCGACCTCGACAACTTCCGCAACGCACTGATGACTTTCCGACGGACTTCTGACTCGGCCGCGGAGCTCCGGCTTGCTGCTTCGCTCGGAAGGTTCTGGTACCGAGGTGGGTACCTGCGTGAGGGCTTGACTCGCTTAGAAGAAGCGCTCAGCGACGCGAATGGCGTTTCGCCTGCGATCGCGTGCGATGCGCATAGCTTTGCTTCGGCCATTGCATCGGTACAGGGCGATCTCGAGCGGGCGGAGTTCCATGCACACGCGGAGCTCGAGCTCGCTCGTCGTCGCGGTGATGCTGAGGACATCGCAAATGCATTGATATCGCTCGGTTGTGTCGCGAGGGGCCGCGGGAAACTTGGAGAGGCGACGCATCACTTTGAAGCGTCGCTCGAGCTCGCTCGAACGGCCGACTACGGCCATGGTGTTGCTGCGGCGATCGCCAACCTGGCCGAGGCTAGCTTGTCCCGAGGCAACTTCGATCGAACGGCGGAGCTTGCGGAGGAGGGAATCGATCTGAGCCGTGCGGCAGGCTGGAACACAGGCGTGGCTGCGGGTCTCCTCAGTGTCGCGTTCGCCCGGCTCTCACAGCGGCGATTCGCGGATGCCTCCGTGGCAATCCGGGAAGCGGCGGAGATCGTCACGGCTCGCGAGTTTCCTGAAATCACAGCGGCCTGGCTCGAGGCCGCAGGAGCGACTCTTGGCGCCGAAGGCAAGGAACGCGTGGCTACCCAGCTTCTCGGCGCGGCAGCCGCGGTCCGCGAGGACCTCGGTGCAGAATTCGATCCCTTCGAAGCTGGTCTACATGGCGCGGTCATCGAGCGGTTGCGCCAAGCGCTCGCCCAGGACTTCCAGCCTGCGTGGGCCGAAGGTGCCGCGATGACAAAGGCCGACGCGGTAACCCTCGCCCTCGAATCTTTGGACTGAGCGCGCTTTGGCGCCGCCCCGAGACCTTCACGAATGGATCGCGCGCCTCGAGCGCGAGGGCGAGTCTCGTCCGCGACTAGATCGGGCACCGGCCTCTTCGCACGTCAACCGGGCGGGAACCTTTCAGTCGTGGCTGCTTCGT
>JACCTK010000008.1 GCA_013812465.1 Actinomycetota bacterium | reverse complement strand
GCGTATGCGCTCGATGATGCGCCTGCTCGAGAGGACGAGCAGTACGACCATCACCGCCGTCACCGTTGCGCCGACGAAGACGCTCGCCACCGAACCTGAGTCCACAGCCTTCGCGACGAGACCGCCTACCACTCCGGCGAGAGCGGCGACGATCATCCCCACGAGCACGGACGTGCTGGCGAGCAAGCGGCTGAGACGGATGTCCGCCCCCGGTCGAACAGACCTTGCTCATCGTCGTAGAGGCCGGTGACGAAGTAGGGCTCGAGCTCAGGCGCGATCTCGATGTACGCGTGGCGGAGGCGATTCATGCCGAATACCAGCCAGGCGTCCTCGATCTGCGTGTCGATGAGCCGGACATATGTCGCCACTCCGATGAAGAGAACGACAGGCAGGACGAGAAGCGCAAACACGTAGAAACCGTCGCCGAAATCGGTCGCCTGGGCGACAAGGGCCAATGCGACGACACTTGCGGACACGACGGTCAAGAAGATGCTGGCCCGGCTGAAGACCTCGCCGTACGTCATGCTCCTCGTCGCCAGCAGGCTCCAATGCTCGGTCGCGAGGATCTGGACGCGCAGCGCTTCCGGCGTGTCCGTGCCCCCGGAGGGAGGTGGCGTGGATCGCTCGTGCATGCGTCCGGTCTTCGCCGACGGCAATGGGAATCCTAGGATTGGCCGCGCGGCCAGCTCATCCGATCCTCCGGCCGTCGAGGAGATTTCGCAGCGGCAGGAACAGCGGTTCGGGAAGATCGTCTTCCGGAAACCACGCGACCTCGGACAGCTCGTTCTCGGCTCGGACGTACGCTTCTCCGCGCACGTGCTCGGTCTCGAACCAGAGCGTGACGTAGTGCTTGCCATCGGCTTCGAAGACGTCGTTCGTCACTCCCACGAATCGGGGGACACCCACCCCTACACCCGTTTCCTCCTCCGACTCGCGGGCCGCGCAGACCGCCGGCTCCTCGCCGAAATCGAGGTTTCCCCCGGGCGATGACCACGTCCCTTCTCCGTGCGCCCCGCGTCGACGGATGAGCAGGAGCTCGCTTCCCCGGCGGACCACGCATCCCACCCCGACACGCGGCTGGGTCACGCCTCCTCCCACACGACGCGACCGTCCCGCCCGAGCACCCGCCCGATCCCGCTACCTGGGTAATGCCCGCAGGCGACGAGGACGTCACGATCGACGAGCTCGGGGAGCAGAGAGCGGCGGGTCACCGCGCATTGCTCGGGATCGGAGTCGGAGACGTAGACCCAGTCCGGCTCCTCGAGGAGAGCGGGATGCACGGCCACGTCGGCGAGCAGCACTGCCTCCGCGCCTTCCGAGGCAAGACGAAGCGCCATGTGTCCCGGAAAGTGGCCGGGCGTGGCAAACGCGGTGACCCTGGGCGCGATCTCCACGTCTCCGTCGATCTGCTCGAAACGGTCGAGGAGCGGCGCGATGCACCGGCGCACATGGGGTCGCTCCGCCTGAGAGCTCGCAAACGCGACGGAGTTGCGGTGCACGACGTAGCGGGCTCGGGAGAAGAAGACGGAGCCCTCGAGATCGGTGTTCCAGCCGACGTGGTCGATGTGAAGGTGCGTCAGGAAGACGACATCTATCTCGTCGCGGGCGATCCCGAGTCGGGTCAGCGCGTCCGGCAAGTCGCCCTCCTCTTCCGCGGTCCAGCCCCATAGCCCCGGCGGCCCCACACCCGTGTCGACGAGCACGGTGACGCCGCCGGCGCGGACGAAGTAGCACTTGCAGGGCACACGCCAGCTCTCGCCGGCGAAGAGCTCCGGATAGAGCGTCCGATACGGCTCCCAAGCCTCGGCTGGAACGTGAGGGAACGCGTCTCCGTACTCGGCCAGCAGCCCGACCGCGTCGGGAACGGGGAGAAGCTCGATCTCGCCGACTAGCACGGCACCCGCTCGGCCGGCTCGTCGTGCGGCAACGTCGGTCGAAAAACCCGGGTCTGACCCTGGCCATGTCTCGCAGAGACATGGCCGAGCCGTCCCGAACGGACGGGTGTGGACTCAATGTCACACATTTGGCGCACTCACCAGCGCACGCGGGCCGGCGCCGGCTTGCCGTGGGCGTCTTCCCACGAGACAATCGGATTGCGAAGGACGCCGATTCGCTCGATTTCGGCCTCCATCACATCCCCCGGCCGCAGGTAGAGCGACGCGGCATCGGGGGAGAATCCGGCGACCCCGGAAACGGTGCCGGTCGAGACCACGTCTCCGGCCGAGTATCCGAGCGCCGAGTAGTGGCTGAGGATCTCCGAGATCGACACGCTCATGCGCCCCGAGTGCGAGGTCTGGCGAGGCTCGCCGTTGACGCGCAGCTCCATCGCGAGGTCGTGCGGATCGGGAATCTCGTCCGGGGTGACGATCCAGGGGCCGAGCGGGCAGAACGTGTCGATCGCCTTGCAGAAAGAGAAGACGCCCGAGCGCATCTCGCGGCGCTGGATGTCGCGGGCGGTGATGTCGTTGAAGATCACGTAGCCGCCAATGTAGTCTGGCGCCTCCTCAGGGGAAAACCACTTCCCCGCCTTCTTGATGACGACCGCGAGCTCGAGCTCGTAGTCGAGCTCCTCGGTCAGGTGCTCGGGATAGACGACCGGCTCGTCGGGCCCAACGATCGCGTCTACGTTCTGGAA
>JACCTK010000007.1 GCA_013812465.1 Actinomycetota bacterium | reverse complement strand
CCTTCGAGCCCAGCACGCCCTTTAGGAACTTGACATGACTGGCCTCATGATTGGCCACGACCAGGGCGAAACGACGCGTCGCGCCCCCGCCGACTTTGTTCTGCGCTACGGCCTCGGCGTAAAACTCCGCCTCGAGGTACTCGAGCGTCAACGCGAAGTTGAGGATCGCGATGTCACTCGCCGGAATCTGGGCGTTGGCGATCCGGGGAAACGCACCCGCGAGCGCGCCTGCCCCGAGCAACGCGCCGGCCCCGACTCCAACCTTGCGGAGAAAGCCTCCACGGGAGTCAAGGCCTTCGAGCGCCTCGGCGCCCGTCTCGGCGACTGCTCCGTCGCGGTCGAACTGTTCGAGCAATGAAGCTGGACTCATATCGCTCCTTTCGGATGACGGGCCAACCTCACCAGGATGGCTTGTGCCCTCATCTTCGGATCGCCAAACCCCTTCTCCTTCTCACTAGTTAGGTTTCGCCGGAGCCTGCGGGTGGTATCTTGGGTCAATGCCTTTCGCCTGGTGGGAGTTGATTCTGATCTTGCTCGTCCTGCTGCTCGTCTTCGGCGCCAAGCGTCTGCCCGAGATGGGTCGGTCGCTCGGGAAGGGGATGCGCGAGTTCAAGGACTCCGTCTCCGGCTTGGACGACGACAGAGAGACGGTTCACCCACCGGCTGAGCTTCCCGCCGCTTCGTCGGATCCCGCCACACCCGCAGAGCCTCACGGCATCCCCGCCGAAGAGACCGAGCGGGAACGCGTCTCATAGGGAGTCGACGTAGTGATGCGATGCGGCCGCGAAGCGGACGCCTTCAGGGATTTTTGCGCGAACGAAATCTGCGCTAGCGGATTCCGTTCTTGCGCGAGGTAGCCAGTGCCGCGGTGGCGCCGGTGGCTTCCGCGCCGCCTCACTCATGGTGAGGAGGCCACGCTCGTCGAGCATCTGGAGGAGCTCCGTGGCCGGCTGATCCTCTGCCTCTTTGCGATCGTTCCGGCGTTCGCCATCACCTTCGCGTTCCACGAGGACATCGTCGTATGGCTCACCGGCCCGCTTCCTGACGACAAGAACCTCGTCACGTTCGGGGTGACCGAGCCATTCACGACCTCCGTGAAGGTGAGCATCATCGCGGCGATCGGGCTCGTTCTGCCTGTGATCCTCTGGCAAATCTGGGCATTTTTCGCTCCCGCTGTCGCCCCGAACTTCGAGCGGATCGCCCTTTTCTTCGTCGTTGTGGCGACGGCCCTCTTCGCCGCCGGGGTGGTGTTCATCTACTACATCGTGCTCCCGCGGGCACTCGACTTCCTGACGAACTACGACGACGAGCTCTACGACATCCAGATCCGCGCGAGCTACTACTACACCTTCGTCGCGATGACCCTGCTCGGAGGCGGACTGGCTTTTCTGATGCCGATCTTCGTGCTCGCCCTCGTAAAGCTGCGCATCTTGACCTCGACGCGACTGCGCCAGAACCGCAAGATCGCGTACGTGATCCTCCTGGTCTTCGCCGCACTACTCCCGACGGTCGACCCGGTTTCCCTCGCCTTCGAGATCGTCCCGCTGGTTCTCCTGTTCGAGGTCTCGATCTGGGCATCGGTGCTGATGGAGCGACGCTGGCCGGCCGAGACCTGGGAAGAGGAGCTTCCCGAGCCCGAGGCCTGGTGAAACGAGTCCTCTCCGCGGACTGGGTGGTGCCAGTCGAAGGCCCGCCCATCCGCGACGGCGCCGTTTCGATCGGTGATGACGGACGGATCGTGAGGGTCGGGCCGGCGGACGAGGTCGGAACAGGAGAACGCTTCCCGGATGCGGCGATCTTCCCCGGCTTCGTCAACGCGCATACGCACCTCGAGTACACCACCTATGCGGGTTTCGGCGACGGGCTCTCGTTCGGGCCCTGGATCGCTCTGCACGTGGAGCGGAAAGCGCGAATCGGATTCGAGGAGATGGAGGCGATCTCGCGCCTCGGGGCGCTCGAGTGCTTGCGCTCGGGGATCACGACGGTCGGAGACTGCAGCTTCAGTGGAGCCGCCGCGCCCGCTTGCGCCGAGCTCGGGCTCAGCGCCGTCGTCTACCTCGAGGTCTTCGGGAGGGACGAGTCCGTGGTCCGAGAGCGGTTCGAGCCGATGCGCGAGCGCATCGCCGGGGCGCTGACGGAGCGCGTCCTGCTCGGAATCTCGCCGCATGCCCCCTATACGTGCACGCTCGATCTCTACCGCGCATGCGCCGAGCTGGGGCTTCCGATCGCCACGCACCTGGCCGAGAGCGAGGCGGAGACCGAGTTTCTCCGAACCGGGCAAGGAACCTGGCAAGCGTTTGCACAGATGCTCGTGCCGCCTCTTGGTTCTACTGGGATCAGGGCGCTCGCCGAAGCGGACTTGCTCGGCCCACACATGCTCGCGGCCCACTGCGTGCAGGCGGATGCGGAGGAGATCGCGCTCCTCGCTGCCAACGACGTGGCCGTCGCGCACTGCCCTCGCTCGAACGGGTACCTCGGCTGCGGCGTCGCGCCGCTCCGCGACTTGCTCGACGCCGGCGTCCGCGTCTCGATCGCGACCGACAGCCCGGCTTCGACACCGTCGTTCGACATGTTCGACGAGATGCGCGCGGCGATCATCGGCGCCAGAGCTCGAGAGCGGCGACCGGATGCTCTCTCTGCCGCGGATGCTCTCGAGCTCGCGACTCTCGGTGGGGCGCGCGCCCTCGGATTGGACGCCGAGATCGGATCTCTGGCACCTGGCAAATGGGCCGATCTCACGGTTCTCTCGCTCGCGACCACACCGCATCTACCCTGGGAAGATCCCGTTACGGCGACGGTACTCGGAGGCTCGCCCGAAGGCGTCCTCGCTACTCTCGTCTCCGGCGAGACCCGCTACGAGAAAGGAGGGGAGACATGGCTCGAGCTGATCGACGTCGCGCGGAGCGCGCGCGGCCGGCTCCTCCTGCACGACGCCAGGCTGTCGTAGTCGAGGACGACATGTTCTTCCCCAAGCTGCGGCGGAACGCGAAGTGGATGTTCCTGTTCCTCGCGCTCGTCTTCGGGCTGGGCTTCGTGGGCTTCGGCGTCGGCGCAGGGGGAGTCGGCATCGGAGACGTCTTCCGCGGCGGCGCCGGCAGCTCGGGTGTCCCGTCGATCGACGACGCCGAGGAGCGGGTCTCGGAGAACCCCCGCGATGCGGCAGCGTTCCGCGATCTCGCGACAGCGCACCAGGCCGAGGGCAACACGGACGACGCGATCGAGGCGCTCGAGAGCTTCGTCTCGCTGAAGCCGAAGAACGCCGCCGCGCTCGTCGATCTCGCAAGCCTCTATCTCATCAAGGTCGAGGAGGCGCAGCAGCGCGCGCAGGTGGCCAATGTCCGTGCGGCGTACCTCGCTCCGGGCGCGAGCATCGCCAGCATCACGCAGCTCGGCGGCAGACCGCTCGAGCCCGATCCGATCTCGAGCGCGGTCGACAGCCAGCTCTCGACGATTGTCCAAACCGAGCTCGGTGTCGCGCAGCAATCTGCGGCTCAGGCGGTCGACGCATACAAACGACGCGCGGCGGCGGAGCCTCGCAACGCCCTGTACCAGCTCGAGCTCGCCCAGACTGCCGAATCCGCCAGCGACGTCACCACAGCTGTCACTGCGTACGAGAAGTTCCTCGACCTCGAGCCCGACGACCCGAACGCCGTCGACGTCAAGCGGCGCTTGAAGCAGCTACGCGCTGCAACTACCGCCACGGGTTAGATGCTCGACCGGGGATTCACGGCGGGCCGGATGACGGCCACGACGCTGCGCCGGATCGCCACCCTCCCTCGCCGTCCAGGCTTACCAGCCTGCACGACGAGTGCGTGACGTCTCCCGGCTTGGTCGTGACCGCCCCCGGCTGCGCGCCAATCCCCGGTCAAGCATCTAGACTCGCCCCCCGTGAGGGTCGCCGTCTTTCTCTGCGCCATCTGCGCGGCCGGTCTGACAATCGCCCTCGGCGGATGCGGCACCGGGGGCTATACGAGCGGGGGCAGCCAGGGCAACGGAAAGCAGCTCTTCACTCAGGCCTGCGGACGGTGCCATGTGCTCGCCGACGCCGGCACCGCAGGCGTGATCGGGCCGAATCTCGACGACGCGTTCGCACAGGCGCGGGTCGACGGCATGACGACCGAGACCTTCGAGCAGATCGTCGCCGCCCAGATCAAGTTTCCCATCGAGGAGACCTCGACGGGAGCGATTGGGATGCCAAGCTTGGACACGACGTTGACGTCGTGCGACGACGTCGAGGATGACCGGTTCTGTGTCCGGGATCAGGACGACGCGGTGGCCGATGTCGCGGCGTACGTCGGAGCGGTCGCGGGGACCGGCGCGCCGACTGCGGCGCCGAGGGACGGCAAGTCGATCTTCACCGCGAGCTGCGGCAGTTGCCACACGCTGGAGGACGCCGGGACCGATGGGACGATCGGTCCCAACCTCGATCAATCGAAGCCCTCGAAAGCGCTCGCCGTCGATCGAGTGACGAACGGCCAAGGGGCGATGCCGGCGTTTACGGACACGCTCGACGCCCAGCAGATCCAGGCGGTCGCCGAGTACGTCTCCACCGCAGCCGGGGGATAGGAGAAAAAGCAGGGGACAGGCGCCCTGCGGGTGCCAGTCACCCCTCCAGATCGACGACGACGTGCGTCACCGGCACGTCGTAGCGCTCGCGCAGGGCGCGGACTACGCCCCGCTCCAGCCAGTTCGATCGTCCTTCGGGATGCGTCGACACGATCAGCTCATTGGGCCGGAACAGCCGCACGGCATCCTCGACCGCGACCAGCGGATCGACGTCGCCGATGTCGCCCCGCGCCTCGATCCCGACCGACGAGAGACGCTCCAGCGTCGCCCGGAGACGGCTCTGGGCGGCGGCTCGCGCGGGATCCTCGTCGGACGTCCACGTTCTCAACCGCGAGTTCAACGCCGGACAGACGACGTAGAAGAGCGACTTCCCCGCGAGGGCGAGCTCACCGATCACCGCCATGAGCTCCTCACCGCCGACGGTCTCGTTCGCCACGACCAGCACGCGCTTCTCATCGGGAGGACCGAGCTGCTCGATCTGCTCCCTTGGCGGACCGGGGCCGCGCTGACGCGTGTAGACCCAGACCGCCGCGGCCGAGAGCGCGAGAAAGACGAGGAGACCGAGCCACGAGTTGATCCACGATGCCCCGACGATCAGGGCGAACGCGCCGATCGAGAGGAGCAGGAAGCGGAAAGCCGCCGCCTCGCTGCGGAAGGGGCTCTCCATCAACCGCTGGTCAGATGAGATAGACGACCGAGTACACCACGATCCACATGACATCGACGAAGTGCCAGTAGATCCCCGGCAGCTCGACGCCGTGGTGGTGCTCAGCGGTGAAATGGCCGCGGAAGCCGCGCACGATGACCATTCCGAGCAGGGTCAATCCGACGAAGACATGGGCGCCGTGCAGCCCGGTGAGCCCGAAGAAGACCGAGGCGAACGCTCCGTCACCGGTATTGAAGCCCACGTTCAGATACTCGACCGCCTGCGTGAGCAGGAACGCGAGGCCCATGATGAAGGTCAGCACCATCCCGGCGAGAAACGCCCTCCGGTTCCCGGCCTTGATCGACTGCTGCGCCCAATGCATCGTGAAGCTCGACGTCACGAGGATGGCCGTGTTGACTCCGGCTACGAAGACGGGGAAGTGATACGGCTCCGGCGGCCATTCGGAGGGCGCGTCGGGATTCACGACCCGCACGAAGAAGTAGGCCGTGAAGAACGAGCCGAACAGCATCGCCTCGGAGGCGATGAAGATCAGCATCCCGAGCAGACGCGCGTTGATACGGGAGCTCTGGTTTGCCTCGGGGGGGCCGTGGTGGTCGTGCACCGCTTCCGCGTGGCTCGTCATGCGCTCACCGGAACCGCCGCCGGCTCCACGATGACGTGCTCGACGGGCAGGCCGCTCTCGGAGCGGAGGCGTCCGACGAGATCGCGGCGGAGCCAGCCCGAGCGGGCGCCGGAGAACGTGGAGACGATGATCTCGTCCGTCCGCTCGTCGCGGATGGCCTGCATGGTGGCCGTGAACGGGTCCGGATGGGCGATCTGGCCGTGGATGTCGACGCCCTCCGCGCGAAGCTCGGAAAGCGCCGCTCGCAGGCGCTGCTCGGCCTTCGGGCGCTGGGAGCGCACCGGATCGCTCTGAGGCGCGATGATCAGGAAACTGGCGTCCCCCTCCTTCGCGCGTGCCCGGATTCGCTCGAGCAACTGCTCGCCGAGGACGGTCTCGTTGGCGACGATGAGCACGTTCGCGCTGGTCTGGACGGAGGCGTCGCTGACCACATGCTCGACCGGCCTGCCGTCCGCGGCCTTGCGTATCTCCTGGAGCATGTTCTTGCGCAGCCAGCCCGATCTCGCCTCCGGATGCGTGGAGACAATGATCTCTTCGATCTCCTCGGAGGCCAGCAGATCCCTGACCGCCGCCACTGGCTCGTCGTCGAACACCGAGCCGTGCGCTGGGATGCCAGCGTCGCGGAGCGTGCTCACGATCCGGTCGAGCCGACGACCCGCCGCGGCGCGTCGCGAGTCGCGATAGACGACGTAGCCCGCTCTCGGCTGCGTCACCGGCGCCACCACGATCACCCGTACCGGGCCCTTCCGAGCCCGCCGCTCGACCGCGGCGACGAGTTCGCCCCCGACCAGCGTCTCATTGGCGACGACGAGGATCTGAGCGGTTGTTGGCGTCATGCATGCACCTCTTCCGCCACCTCCTGAGGCTCCTTGGCCGGGCTCATCACCGCATGCCGGGCG
Source organism: Actinomycetota bacterium (assembly GCA_013812465.1). The sequence goes on along the minus strand of JACCTK010000007.1, from coordinate 1,419 downwards.
CCGGGCACCCCGTACTCGTACGGCCCGGCGACGACCTGCGGGATCTCGTCGAAGTTGAAGATCGGCGGAGGCGAAGTCACCTGCCACTCGAGCGTGAGAGCGCGCCACGGATTCGCGTCCGCGATCGGCCCGCGAGTCCAACTGATGACGATGTTGTAGACGAAGACCACGAACGAGATCCCGAGCAGGAAGGAGGCGATGGTGATCGCGAAGTTCAAGTCGCCGAAGGCCTCCTTGTAGTCGGAGACCCGGCGCGGCATGCCCCGGAGACCGACGTAGTGCATGGGGAAGAACGTGGCGTTGAAGGCGACGAAGGTCATCCAGAAGTGGATCTTCCCGAGGCGCTCGTTGTACATCCGCCCGGTCATCTTCGGGAACCAGTAGTAGACGCCGGCGAAGATCGTGAAGACCGAGCCGCCGAAGAGCACGTAATGGATGTGCGCGACGATGAAGTACGTGTCCGACGCGTGGATCGTGATCGGAACCGCGCCGAGATAGATCCCCGAGAGGCCGCCGATGACGAACATGGTCACGAAGCCGAGCGCGAAGAGCATCGGGGTGTTCAGATGGATGCGTCCCCGCCAGAGGGTGGCCACCCAGGAGAAGATCTTGATTCCGGTCGGGACCGCGATCAACAGGGTCGTGATCATCATCGGGACGCGCAGCCAGTCCGCCATGCCCGCGACGAACATGTGGTGTGCCCACACCGAGAAGCCGAGCACGAGGATCCCGAGCAACGAGAGCGCCATCAGCCGGTAGCCGAAGATGGGCTTCCGGGACATCGCGGCGATGACCTCGGAGACGATCCCGAAGCCGGGCAGCATCATGATGTAGACCGCCGGATGGCTGTAGAACCAGAAGATGTGCTGGTAGCCGAGGGCGTACCCGCCTCCTTCGGGTGTGAAGAAGTCGGTGTGCATGATCCGATCGAACATCACGAAGAACTGCGAGCCGGCGATGAACGGCGTCGCGATGACGACGAGAAGCGAGGTCGTGAAGTTCGCCCAGACGAGTAGCGGCATGCGCCAGAAGGTCATCCCCGGCGCGCGCATGGTGATGATCGTGACCAGGAAGTTGAGGGCCGTCATGATCGACGAAGCCCCGGCCCACTGCACGCCCATGTTGAAGAAGGTCTGGCCGAGCGGCTGTCCCTCGGCGAGCGGCGCGTAGCCCGTCCAGCCGGCGCCAAACGCGCCGCCGGGGGCGAGGAAGCTCGCGACGAACATGATTCCCGCGATCGGCAGAAGCCAGAAAGAGAGAGCGTTCAGGCGCGGGAACGCCATGTCCGGAGCGCCCAGCATGAGCGGCACGGCGAAGTTCGCGAGGCCCGCGAAGGCCGGAATGATGAAGAGGAAGATCATCAGGGTCGCGTGCACCGACACGAGGCCGTTGAACGTCTGCGAGTCGACGAACTGGAGC
>JACCTK010000416.1 GCA_013812465.1 Actinomycetota bacterium | reverse complement strand
CCGTGCGGCTCGGTCCCTCGACGAGCACCTCTTCGACACGTCCGATCCGTTCCGAGTTCCGCTCGGCCGCGATTCGCTGAACCGTGTCCACGAGCCGCTCGAGCCGCTCATGCTTGACGTCGTCAGGGACTTGACCGGGCAACGATGCGGCCTCTGTTCCCGCACGCGACGAGAAGATGAACGTGAAGGCGCTTTCGTAGCGAATCTCCTCGACGGCAGCGATGGTCGCGTCGAAATCCTCATCGGTCTCACCCGGAAAGCCGACGATGAGATCGGTCCCGAGCGCGAGATCCGGCACTGCTGCGCGCAAGGTGTCGACGAGGCGGAGATAGCGCTCGCGGTCGTAGGTCCGCCGCATACGTTTGAGAATCCGCGTAGAGCCCGACTGCAGGGGAAGATGGACGTGCTCGCACACGGACACGCATTCCGCGAGCGCGGCTATCACGGGCTCGCGGAAGTCCTTTGGATGGGGGCTCGTAAAGCGAATCCGGCTGATGCCGTCGACCGCGTCGCACGCGCGCAGGAGCTCGCCGAAGTCGGTGTGAAGCGACGGAGCGAGGTCTCGCCCCCACGAGTTGACGTTCTGGCCGAGAAAAGTTATCTCCTTGACTCCCTCCCGCGCAAGTGAGGTCACCTCGGCGACGATCTCACCGGGGCGGCGGCTCTGCTCCCGCCCGCGGACTGCCGGCACGATGCAGTACGCGCATTTCGAGTTGCAGCCCATCGAGACCTGCACCCACGCCTGGAACTTCCGCTCCTGATGCCGTGGGAGATCCGCGGCGAAATGCTCGTGCGTGCCGAACCTGCCCCGGGGCATCGCGTACCCGCCCGCGGCGATCCACTCGCCCAGGTGGGGAATGGAGCCGGGGCCGAAGGCGACGTCGACGAAGGGGTATTGCTCGAAGATCCTCTCGCGCTGAGCCTCGGCGTAACAGCCGCCGACGGCGACGACGACATCGGGACGCTCGCGCTTGCGCGCTCCGGCGTTGCCGAGATGGGCTGCTAGACGCGTATCCGGCTTCTCGCGGACGGTGCAGGTGTTGAAGACGACGACATCGGCCGTCTCCTGCGAGGTTGCCTCGCCGAGGCCGAGTGACTCGAGCATCCCCTTGATCCGCTCGGAGTCGTGGGCGTTCATCTGACAACCGAACGTCGTGACGTGGTAGCGCCTCACGGTCGCGGCAGTGTAGCCCTGGCGTCTAGAACTCTACGTCGCCAAATCGGAGATCTCGCGGCGAGCACGACCCCATGCTGGTCGAAGCGACGCACGTACGTCCCTGCGATTTGACTCACGCAGCCGTCGGTGGCAGCCATCACTCGCCAAAGCGGCACACGGCATTGGCCTGATCCTCGAACGCCCAGGCTACGTACCCACGCGGTACCTGAGGCATCCGAAACGGATGCGAGTAGAAGAGCGCAGCCTCATCGTAAAGATAGGCGATCGCATCGACGTCCCGACGGCCAGGCGCGAGCCCACCTCGACCCACCGACGCGCAGTGGCCCTGGTGTCTACTTCGCCACCTCGATCGCACGTGACTCGCGTATGACGATCACCTTAACCTGACCCGGATACTCGAGCTGATCCTCGATCTCGCGTGCGATCTCGTGGGAGAGCAACGCGGCGGCGTCATCATCGACCTGGCTCGGCTCGACGATGACGCGTATCTCGCGCCCGGCCTGTAGCGCGTACGCCTTCGCGACACCGGGCTTCGCCGTGGCGATCAATTCGAGCGCCTCGAGTCGCCGGATGTAGTTCTCGAGGCTCTCCCCGCGCGCGCCCGGACGCGAAGCGGACACTGCATCCGCGGTGATTAAAAGCACTGCCTCGACCGTCTGAGGCTGCACCTCGTAGTGATGGGCCTCGATCGCATGGATGACCCCGTCCGACTCGCCGAAACGGCGTGCCAGCTGCCCGGAGATCAGCGCGTGGGAGCCGTTCGCCTCGTGGCTCATCGCCTTGCCGACGTCGTGGAGCAACGCGGCGCGCTTCGTCGTCTTGACCCCCGCTTTCAGCTCGGCCGCCATGATCCCACCGAGGTGCACGACCTCCAGCGTGTGCTTGAGCACGTTCTGTCCGTAGCTCGTCCGGTAGCGCAGCCGACCGAGAATCTTAACGAGCTCCTCGTGGAACTCGCCGCAATTCGCCTCGAACACGGCCTGCTCACCCGCGTGACGAATATGCTCGTCGAGCTCCGCCTTCGAGTGGTAGTACATCTCCTCGATTCGCGCCGGGTGGATGCGGCCGTCCTCGATGAGCTTCTCGAGCGTCAACCGCGCCACTTCGCGTCGGAGCGGGTCGAACGACGAGAGCACGACCGCATGCGGCGTGTCGTCGATGATGAAGTCGACGCCCGTCAGATGCTCGAGAGCGCGGATGTTTCGTCCCTCGCGGCCGATGATGCGTCCCTTGAGATCGTCCGAGGCGAGCGCCACGACCGAGACCGTCGCCTCCGCGGTGTGGCTCGCGGCAACGCGTTGGAGCGAATCGGCGATGAGCGCGCGGGCGCGGCGGCGAGCCTCCGACCGCGCTTCCTCCTCCATCTGGCGCACCTCCCGTGCGAGCTCATGGCGAACCAGGTCCGTCGAGCGCTCGAGGAGCTGCTGCTTCGCCTCGTGAACGGTCAGGCCCGAGAGCCGCTCGAGCGCCGCCAGCGCCTCGTCCTTAGCCTCCTTGAGCTCCTCCTGCAGCGCCTTGGCGTGCACCTCGCGGTCGCCCAGCCCCTGCTCGCGCCGAACGAGCTCGGTTAGCTTGTCGTCGGTCTCCACCTCCTTCTGGACGACTCGCTCTTCGATCTTCACGATCTGCAGCCGGCGATCTTGAATCTCGGCCTCGATCTCGCTCTTTAGTTGCACCGCTTGCTCGCGCGCATCCACTTGGGCCTCCCGGCGCACGGCTTCGGCCTGGCGCTCGGCGTCGGCGAGAACACGTTCCCGGGTCGCCTCGGCCGCACGGACACGCGAGCGTGACAGCGTGAGCAGGAAGATCGCGGCGCCGATCGCCCCGATGAGGATCCCGATGAGCGCCGCGACGACCGTGAGCATTGAGCCTCCGTAGAGGAATCGATTGTCCGCGGCGATTTCGCCGCGGCTGCTCACACCCCGCACTCAGCCTGTTCGGCTTCGTTCGGCACTGCGCGTGTCGCGCCTTCAGCTCAGGAGGTGCCGCATCCTTCCATGCCGGCAGTCATCCGGTCGTCTGTGTCGGTCGTCAAGAGCTGGATCGAGTTCACTGGTTCGGAAAATGTTCAGCGAGCAGGTAAATGTCAGGTGAAAGCCCCGTCATCCTAGCTCGTCTTCGGGGCTGCCTGCAACGACGCCCGCGACGATCTCGTCCGAGAACCCCTTCCCGTGGAGAAAGCGCGCTGTCCTCGGCCCTGGCCCACGCCGCGCGACGACGCTCCGCGCTCTCTCCGCTTCCGGCTCGATCGACCCCAGGGCATCGTCCACGAGCTCCGCTGGGACGCTCGCGCGCCCGAGCTCGTGGCGGATCCGCATGTCGCCGGCGCCGCGTTCGGCGAGCGCTTGCGCTCGCAGCGCTGAGAAGCGAGCATCATCCAACACGCCCGTCCGGAGCAGAGTGTCGACAGCCTCGTCGCGCTCCGTGTGCGCGTAACCGGCTGCGTCGAGGCGCTCCCGAATCTCGGTGGTGCTCCGGTCGCGGTGTCGCAGCGCGCGAAGCGCTACGTCGACTGCGGATTCACTGGGCATGTCAGATGCTCGACCTCATGAGATCGTCGCCCTTGGGGCTGGCGCGAGCTGGCGCTCGAGCTTGCTCTCCCGTCGCGAGCCATACGACTGGAAAACGTCCTCGACGCGCCAGATCGCACGTGAGGTACGGCGTCGACCATCTACCCCTCGACCGCGACGACCTCCTCCTCGACCTCGATCGCCTCCTCGGCATGAGGTTTCGCCGGGAGGAGCCGTGCCGAGATGATCTGGTCCTCCGGCGCCTCCGCCTGGACGCGTGCGAGAATCTGCTGAACCAGGTCGGGGTTCTCCGAGAGGAACGCGGTGGCATTTTGTCGGCCCTGCCCGAGCCGTTCGTCGTCGAAGCTGAAGTACGAGCCTGCCTTCTGGACGATCTTCTTCTCGAGCGCGACGTCGAGAACGGTCCCCTCCCAGGGGATGCCCTGCCCGTAGATGATGTCGAACTCGGCCTGCTTGAAGGGCGGAGCGACCTTGTTCTTGGCGACCTTGACGCGCACGCGATTGCCGAACGCCTCCGCTCCGTCCTTGAGCGTCTCGATCCGCCGGATGTCGAGCCGTACCGAGGCGTAGAACTTGAGCGCCCGGCCGCCAGGCGTCGTCTCCGGGTTGCCGAACATCACCCCGATCTTCTCGCGCAGCTGGTTCGTGAAGATGCAGATCGTGTCCGTGCGGTTCAAGGTGCCCGCGAGCTTGCGCAGCGCTTGGCTCATGAGACGGGCCTGCAGCCCGACGTGGCTGTCCCCCATCTCCCCTTCGATCTCGGCCTTGGGAACGAGGGCGGCGACCGAGTCGATCGCGACGATGTCGAGCGCGCCCGAGCGGATGAGGAGCTCGGTGATCTCGAGCGCCTGCTCGCCCGTATCGGGCTGGGAGACGAGAAGCTGGTCGATGTCCACACCGATGCGCCGCGCGTATTGGGGATCCATCGCATGCTCAGCGTCGATGAAGGCGCAGATCCCACCTCGTCGCTGAGCCTCCGCCATCGCGTGATAGACGAGCGTGGTCTTGCCCGAGGCCTCGGGGCCGTAGATCTCGACGATGCGACCGCGCGGAAGGCCGCCGATGCCGAGCGCGACGTCGAGCGCGAG